>NZ_JBNNOR010000007.1:0-304349 GCF_050274955.1 Peribacillus sp. NPDC006672 | reverse complement strand
CACACCAACAACTAGATGTTGATCCGTAATTCTCTCAATTAGTTGATTTTGTTTGTTTTGCATTTTAAAATTCATAGTAGGGCTTCCTCCTTAAGATGAGTTTTGGTTTGTGTGTACTCTCATCATACTGAGGGGCTCTGTTTTTTTCAAAGCCGATAATTAATGCTCTACAGGAATGCTAACGAGTGCGTTAGCTGAAGATCAGAGCTATCCTAAGGCAGCTTTTTCTGTATGCAACTATCGGGGCAGGTTAGTCAACAAAAAGTCATTAAAAAAGAGTAATGTTATACTTTTGAAAAGGGGGAAATTAAATGATATTGGAAGCTGTTATGCTACAAGTTAAGGAAGGTATGGAAGCAGAATATGAAGAAGCATTTCGTGGGGCATCAGAAATTATTTCTTCAATGAAAGGGTACATATCTCACGAATTACAGCGTTGTATGGAAGTTAAGGGGAAATATTTACTACTGGTGCAGTGGGAAACATTAGAAGACCATACAATTGGATTTAGACAATCCAACGAGTATCAAGAATGGAAAAAGAAATTACATAACTTTTATGACCCATTTCCAACAGTTGAACATTTTGAGAAGGTTAAACTTTAATAGTTGTTCTTGAACTACCGGGTGCGTTAGTAAAATAACTGAGGAGCCATTTTGAAGCTCTTTCGCATTCATCTATCTACAACAATCGGGCGCGTATCCGAAATAAGGATCAGCGCTTATTGTTCATATTAGGTACAGCATGTACTTGGGCTTTTTTGTAAGTATTGACTATTACTTAAGGCTCCTGCTACCCTCCCTATCCATACCTCTCATACTATAAAAATGAAGACTTAAGGAAATCCCTGTAGAAATAATGGCAAAATAAATCAATGATATGGTTTCCATTCCCATCGCTAATACTAAAACGCCTAATGTGGCCCCTACAGCACTTCCTAAATAATTAACTGAGCTATTCAGCGTTACTGCTGTACTTCTTTGTTTTGGGTGATAAGACAATAAAATATGTTGTTGGGGCGCCTGAGCTGCCCATCCCATTGCTCCCCAGATGAAAAAGGGTAAGTATTTCACTATCGATAAATTAATCATTATAGGGATACATATTATAGATAGGATCAACGTAATTAAAATTATTGTCAGTAGAGACTTAGTCTTTTTAAAGTGATCAATTAAATAACCAATTGACAGACTACCAAATAATCCTCCTCCCCCCCCCCCCATGCCCATAAATAAACTGTTAGTTCACTTGAAGATGTAAGATCCTGTAACAATGGTGCTAAATAGGTATATAAACCTAAGCTAGCCACACTTGCAAAAAAGTGATTAAAACGGTTATAGTGACTCTTTTATCTGATAACATTAATAATCTTTCTTTCATAGCTGGAGGTGCAGAAACAGTACTTTAGGTAGAAACTTGTAAATAGTTAAAGCAGCAATAAAACTGAGTATGACAACAAACCAAATGGCTAGTTTCCAATCAAATAAGTTAGAGATGTAAAGGCCTAGTGAGCCTATCAAGGTAAGCTCTTTCTTATTTTCCTTTTAATAACCAAAAACCAATTAATATAATTGTGATACCAACCCCTGTTCGCCAATTGGGAATTTCTTTTAGAAATATGTATCCAATTGCTACACTAACTAGTAACTCCATTCCTTTAGAGACAATAAGTGAGAAGGTTAAGTTATCTACAATTTTTGTTAAAAACTTCACTCCGTATCCAATCATAATACTTGCAGACAGAAACAAAGGTAAAAGTTTAATGTAATACCATAAAGTGGATAAAAAATTTGAGTCAATGTGCTTGGTGTGATAAGCGTAAATAGCATTAATAATTAATAACCCGCCTAACATTAATAAAAGGGCAAGGAAAATCATAAATGTTGTTCTCCAATTTAATTTGTTTCTATAATTTTGCCCAAATGCAAAATCTTTATGTAAAGTAAAAATCAAGTTACTCATTTTGCATGAAACGTTAGAATTGCATGAAATATTGACTTTCAAAAGCCTTTGTCTATCCAAGGTTTCTACAATGAACGGATTAGTTCAAGATACGGAATTAAAAAACATTCTATTACAAGATATGAGCAGCGGAAGAGAGCAAATTCAAAGATTACAGGAAATTCTGGTTAATCAAGGAGAGAGGAAATAATGACCAACCTTTTGCAAAATATGGCGGGGATGAGTGGGATGACCGATCAGGTGATTGCAACTGACTTTCTGATTTCTGCCAAATCAGGAATTAGAAATACGGCTTTCGCTATAACTGAAACAGCTTCACCTGAACTGAGGGCTGCATTACGGGAACAGCTAAGGTCCGCTGTAGAAACACATGGGATCATAAGTGATTATATGGTTTCAAAAGGTTATTATCATCCTCAGGATATAGGTGAGCAATCGCAGGTGAATCTAAAAGCGGCTAATACGGCATTGAATCTTTCTCAATAATAAGATTTTGGCATGTCGTTTAAAAATGGGTATCACTTTTCGAAAAGCTAACTAATGAGCCCTCTATCTTTTGAAAGGGGGGAATTTCATTGCAATAATAAACTTATCAAAAGGATAAGGTTGAGTTTTTTGAGTTGACTATATCAACTGTAAATATTAAGATTACAGTAATCTCCTTAAGGAGGATGCAAAAAGTGAATAGTGATTTTACAATAGCTGTGCATAGTTTGGTCTATTTAGCTTATCTACCAGACCATATGGCTAGCAGTGAGTCTATCGCAGAAAACGTTTGTACAAATCCGGCAAGGATCCGGAAAATGATGAGCTGCTTACGGAATAAAGGATTTGTTAAGACTAAAGAAGGTGTGGGCGGAGGATATATTCTTGACTGTAGCCCTGAAGAGGTGAGTTTGGCAGATATTTATATAACGGTCTCACATGGAACCTTGAAGCCAAAGTGGTGTACAGGTGATCCCGAGAAAAAATGTGTCATATCTTCCAATACCCAGGTAGTCATGGATCAAATATTTGATGAAGCTGAGTTATATTTTGAAAAATATTTAGAAGATATTACTCTCAGCACTTTTTTGGAAAAAATTAAACAATGTCCGTGATATTGATTTAGTTTTTTCTTTTATCTTTACTGTATATTTTATTTTTACAGTTAATAACTTATAACAATAGAACATAAATGAGGTGTTATGAATGGAGAATAAAAATCAGTTTAATAATGGGGATTGGGTACAGGGAAGATCAAGAGATGGGGAACTTATCCATGGTTTCATTGAAACGGTAAGCGCGAATCGAGAAATCGTTAAAGTGAATGTGGTGGAAAGTGACAATGAAAAAGCGGTCGGGAAATCGATTTGGATTCCGAGCAAATGGACTGAAAAGTTGCCTGATCTAGAAATCAGTACCGAAAGTCATCTATTGGCATTAATTGATTTGGCTTTACTTTCTAAGGATGAAACATGGTTTATGGAGTTATCCGGTAAATTAGAATCGATTAAAATCCATCCGAAAATAAATGTCAGGACATCCGAGTTTCTTATCCCGGGAAATAGAATCGGGAAACTCGATTTAAATAGATGATGAGTCAAAACTATAAATATTTCGGATAATACTAGGAGGACATAATCATGACAATTGAACATGTAACAGACGATAATTTTGCAAGTCAAATCAAGGAAGGTTTAGTTCTAGTTGATTTTTGGGCACCGTGGTGCGGACCATGTAAAATGATTTCCCCAATGCTTAATGAAATAGATGTTGAATTGGGTGATCTGGTTAAGATCGTAAAACTGAATGTGGATGAAAATTCAGATACGACAAGCGAATATGGAGTGATGGGAATTCCAGCCCTTATTCTATTCAAAGATGGAGAAAAAGTAGATCAAGCAATTGGCTTACAGCCTAAAGAAGCCATTTCGGCATTCATTGCAAAACATGCATGATTAGTATGTTTTATTCATGAGGTTGTGAGAATTTTAGGACTTATACCAACCAACAACTGTAAAGGGTTGGTAACAAAATGGAGGATTACTAAATGAATTCTAAATTTACACCATTATTTGAATCGTTCAATTTAGGAAAAGGGATAGAAGTGAAAAATCGATTGGTGATGGCGCCAATGACAAATTTCTCTTCCAATTCTGACGGGACTGTAACCGATGCCGAAGTTAACTATTATGAACGTCGGTCTGGCGGGGTAGGCATGGTTATAACGGCTTGTACCTACGTGTCGGCAAATGGAAAGGGTTTCCATGGGGAATTTGGCGGTGATCAGGATGAAATGATTCCTAGTCTTAGTCGCTTAGCTTCAGGAATTAAAGCGAAAGGGGCTAAAGCAATCCTCCAAATTTTTCATGGCGGCCGTGAGGTTCCACCGGAATTAATCCCGAATGGCGATATCGTCAGTGCAAGTAATATCCCATCGGAAGGTGAAGGTAAAACAGTACCTCGCCCCCTTTCTGAAAAAGAAATTGAATCGATTATTCTAGACTTTGGTGAAGCAACTAGGCGTGCCATTGAAGCTGGTTTTGACGGCGTCGAAATACACGGAGCAAATGGTTACTTGCTTCAGCAATTCTTTTCGCCCCATTCAAACCGTCGTGAAGACAAGTGGGGAGGGACCCTTGAAAAGCGCCTGACTTTTCCATTAGCGGTTGTGGATGCAGTGAAAAAGGCTGTTGCTGAACATGCCGATGATCCGTTCATCGTTGGTTATCGCTTTTCACCGGAGGAACCGGAAACACCGGGAATCACTATGGATGATACCCTTGCATTAATTGATGGATTAGTGAAAAAGGATCTGGATTATCTTCATGTTTCATTAATGGATTTCTGGTCAAAAGCAAGACGGGGAGCGGAGGTTGACCGACCTCGGATAGAAATTATAAAAGAACGTATCGGTGATCAAGTTCCTATCATCGGTGTTGGTTCCATCTATACAGCGGATGATGCAATCAAAGCACTGCAATCGGGGGTTCCGTTAATCGCATTAGGCCGTGAAATCATAATTGATCCTGAATGGGTACAAAAAGTGGAACAAGGCAGGGAAACTGAAATCGTGACCAAAATAAACAAGGATAATCAGCAGCAACTTGGTATTCCGGATCCATTATGGCAAGTGATCATCCATTCTCCAGGATGGTTCCCGGGGATTGAATAGGTAGTGGTCTCCGTAATAAAAATTAAATGATACCTTTTATTTTGTCACAAGAATTCGATAGCACTTGGAAAAAGTGAACAACAAAAAGAAGACCCAGTCATTATGATGATCAGGTCTTCTTTTTGTTGACACTCACTTTCCCTTCAAAAAGGATGCCGACATGGTCTGATAAAGAAGTTTAGTTCTTTCGGATAAATTGAATGACAGGCTTTCATATGGAGCAAGAAACCACTCCATGTTTTCATAATGGATTAATTATCCATATTAAAATAGAAAGGAATCTAGTGAGTACGTGCCAGCTCCGGTTATCGCGACACCAATCGCCACTGCAAGAATGGCAAGATTATATTCATAACCGTTTTGAGTTGCCCAGTAACCATTTGCTCCGTGGACTTTAACAATCGCAACGAGCATTGTAATTGCAATTAATATACCTGCAAAGGGTGTAAGGAAACCTAAAACAAATAAGGCTCCGCCAATAAGCTCTGATAGACCAGCGAATAGGGCCATTGTAACTCCTGGCTTCATGCCAATCGAGTCAAACCAGCCTCCAGTGCCTTTCAAGCCATGACCGCCAAACCATCCAAACAATTTTTGAGCTCCATGACCAACAAACGATAGTCCGATTACTAAACGTATAACTAATAAACCTATACCAATCATTTATGATTCCTCCTGGAATTTATTTTGAATTTAGATATATTTAGTTCGAGATTTAAATTAAAAAAACGCAAACATTATCTCTAATTAAAATATCTTTAATTAAAGATAATGTTTTTTGAGTGATTTGTCAAACAAAAATTAAACTTTTAAGGCTCACAACAGGGAAGGTCTGAAAAAATCGGGTGAGCTCACATTGGAACGAAACAATAAATCAGACACCGTCACACATTCATAGCCGTTTTTATATAAATAATCCAATGTAGATTCTAATGCCTTTACCGTTTGGGGACGGTCGCTCCAATCGTGCAGGAGAATGATATCGCCAGCTCGTAACGACTTAATGATATGGGTGGAAATTTTATTAGGAGCAGGTCTTTTCCAGTCTTGGGGATCTTGATGCCAGGACCACAATACAACCTTATATCCTTTTTTTACAGCTGTATTGATGATTATATCGTTATAAAGTCCACCTACAGGACGATATAGCGTAGGTTTGTATTTGGCAATATCCCAAATCACTTTATCTGTTTTATCTAATTCAGAAGATAATAACTCGGCGGACATATTTTTATCATAATAATGATGAAAGGTGTGATTAGCGATTTCATGACCTTCTTTTATTTCTCTTATTAAAATTCCAGGGTTACTTTTCACTTTATTACCAGAAACAAAAAAGGTAGCTTTGGCGTTATATTTAGCCAATATATCGAGGATTTGAGGTGTATACGAAGGATGTGGTCCGTCGTCGAAAGTTATGGCTACGATTTTTTCTTTTGTATTGCCCTCCCAAATAACATTACCTGTTTTTTCATATACCTCTCGACTTGAAGTGATGGCATGAATAATTGGGGTGTCAAATGATGAAAAAAGGATGAAAACTGATAAAGTCATAATTAAAGTCTTCAAGCGAATGCCCTCCTGTACATGTATATAGGACATAGTATATGGAGTTCCGTTTTATTTATTAAGGCATCGGCGAAGAATAAGACTGTTTAATATTGTTAATTATCGGCGGGGGATGGAAAAGGTTTAAAGCTGCTTATTACTTAAAGATATTTAAATAATGAACATTTGCAATTTGATTGTGTCCCTTTATTGGCGGTATTCAATTTAAGCTTTCCCTTTTCAATGGTGTAATTTACACGAGGCTGTAAAACGCCATTTATAAATAAATTCATATAGGATATCTTAAATGGATCCACTATTACCTAATTATCTATGTCAGTAATTCCATCTCTTCATAAATTCGTTGGCAGTCATTTGAAACAGGCTACTGTTCCGGACGGTTTTTCCATCTTAGCTGGATCTCCTATTGATCTTGTTGTGACAAACTACGAACCTCACACGATGTTCATGTTGCAACGTGTTAGTCATCCTTTTACATGGAAAAACAGGCAATGCGCCCGTTGCGTTTGCCTGTTGTTTATATAGAAAAGGTTATTCTTATGTATTCAAATGGAGAAAAAGAGAAAAAGGAGAGGTTGACCGTTAAAATAAATCATATAATAACATGGGTAGTTATCAATGGGAGATGAACGGGATTAAAAACCTGTACCAGTTTTATAAAAAAGTTCATTATATTTATTTAATAATTGATCAAGTTGCTGGCTATATTCAACGGCAACATGGGAGTTTAAACCATCTTTAGCGACAATCTTGATAAGTTCATTTCTCTTTAATTCAATCTGTTCGAGAAATTCATTCTTTTTAGCCATTATATTTCCTTTCTGTCCCCAACATTTTTTCAAGGTACCTTTAGTTATGTGTTCTGTTGTAAAATTTGTATGAATATAACAATTATATCGGCTCGGACTAATGAATTCAAATAAGTTAACTTAATGAAAATTAAGCTGTGACCCCATTCCCTTTTAAATGTTTGGCATTTAGTTGTCATGAAATATTCACAGTTCCATAAATGTATTTTTTTATCTTATTTGTTACAATGTTTATAGGTTGACATACATAGGAGTGAGCTCATTTGAATGATATAAATATGTTTTTAGCTTTTGGGGCGGGCTTCTTGAGTTTTATTTCGCCATGCTGCTTACCGCTGTATCCTGCCTTTTTATCGTATATCACTGGTATGAGTGTTGGTGAAATCAAATCCGAAAACGCCATGCTCCAAAGACGAAGTATGCTGCATACTTTATTCTTCCTTCTTGGTTTTTCTCTAGTTTTTATTGCAATAGGTTTTAGTACGACCTTTTTAGGTTCTTTTTTCTCGGATTACAAAGAATTGATTCGTCAGATTGGTGCCATCCTGATTATCATTTTTGGATTATTCATTGTAGGAATCTTTCAGCCGAAATCTTTGATGAAAGATAGTCGTTTTGAATTTAAAAACCGTCCTAGCGGATATATAGGTTCGATTCTTATCGGACTTGCTTTTGCGGCTGGATGGACGCCTTGTGCAGGTCCACTATTAGGTGCAGTCATCTCTTTGGGTGCGACTAACCCTAGCGCTGCCATGAGTTATATGTTCGCCTATATATTAGGCTTTGCCATCCCGTTTTTCATATTATCCTTCTTTGTCGGAAAATTGAAATGGATCAAAAAATACAGCCAATACATCATGAAGATTGGCGGATATTTAATGATTGTAATGGGTGTGATTTTGTTTTTTAATTGGATGACCAAAATAATTGCAGTCCTGTCTAGACTATTCGGTGGCTTTACAGGGTTTTAGTCCATAATAAGTTATTTTTTCAAAATTATTCTAATGGTGGTTTCCTTGATTAGGTTTTATTGTGCTTTTCGAAATTTGATTCGACCTGGGCAATCATGAAGAAATTAAGAAGGAAATTCGGGCTGCAAAGGATATAATTATATTCTCGATGGGTCAGCAGAAAAATGGTTGTTGAAGTTTGGGAGAATGATTTTTATCGTCAATCCTTTTGACGAGAGCAGGATAGTAAATGCCATCAATAGGGCGCTAAATTAAAAACACGCTCCTTGTTTATCTCAAATAGGTAATATATACTTTGTTTATTAATTGAAGTCATATATAATTTTTAATGGTACTTACCTATTTTTAATTAAAAGGGATGGTTTGATGATATATTTATCAACAGGTATAGCGATTGTGATGGCTATGGGTGTTTTCATGTTACGGATGAAGGAAACAAAAAAACCAGTGAACGAAAAGAAAATCATCTTACCGCCGCTGTTTATGAGTACGGGTGCTTTGATGTTTATTTTTCCAATGTTCCGGGTCACTCAATACGAATTATTGGAGGCTATTGTTGCAGGGATGTTGTTTTCCATCCTATTAATTAAAACATCCAAATTCGAAGTTAGAGATGAAAAAATTTATATCCTGCGCTCTAAAGCGTTTATATTCATATTGATTGGTCTCATGGTGATACGGTTGGTGGCTAAACTGATGCTGGGAAGCACGATTGAAGTCGGCGTCTTGAGCGGTATGTTTTTCTTACTTGCATTTGCTATGATCGTTCCATGGAGAATTGCCATGCTTTACCAATACAAAAAAGTCAAAGCTGCCAGTTTAAGTGGAAGTAATATGGTGTGATACATGTAAAATAGGATCAAAGGGATAATCCAGGAACCTGAGTCGATATCATAATGACTCAGGTTTTTTGAGCTTTTCAAGGCTGAATCATTGGCCCTGGAAGAACCCTAGTGATACCATGGCTTTAACCACATTTAAAGGAGATGTTGAAAAAATGGTAGATGAGGTCATTTTAAATGATGTTCCACTGCATGTTACTGATTTTCTTACTGAAAATGTAAAGGATTCTAAAGGTAGAGAAATCAGAAAAGTCAGTTTTAATTTCAAGGTTTCAAATAGTGAATATCATGATATTACAACACTGCTTTATCAAATGGTATTTGATTTAAAGATTCCTCAGTCAAACGAGGAATTTCGAGCAGAGATCTTTAACTATGCGACTTCGGTCACGAATCTTTATGAAGAAAATGCCGTAGGGGATTTTTCACTGGTCTTGCTGGAAGTGAACGATCCGGAATGATTACATTGCCAGTCTTGTAAAGATATGGGTTACTGTCTATAATAATAGTGACGATCATTCTATACATATGAGGTGGTACTTTGCTTAGTGGATGGTTTTTATGGTTTATTCTCTTTTGGGTAGCCCTTTTAATTATATTGATGAGCATAGGTGGCTTTTTCATGTTTCGAAAGTTCCTGAAAAGATTCCCCAAAGAAGACGGGAAATCCGATATGGATTGGGAAGAATACTATTTGGACCAAACAAAGCACTTATGGTCAAATCAACAAAAGGAATTACTCGAAGATTTAGTGAGCCCTGTACCGGAACTTTTTCGTGATGTTGCACGCCATAAAATCGCGGGCAAAATCGGAGAGTTGGCGTTAAAGGAAAAAGCGGGCGATATTACGGAAGATCTAGTGATACGCGGCTATATCATTGCCACACCAAAACGTGACCATAAATTTTTACAAAAAAAATTAGCTGAAAGAAAAGTGAATATGGGTCCATATGAACACTTATTCAGCTAATGATGAAAAAAGCAGACTCTTTTGGGAGTTTGCTTTTTTTATTCTGAATCTTTCAAAAGAATGGGGCAGTGTGGTAAAAATTAGAACGTTTGTACCCAAACCATGCTATTCGTAAAATTTTTGATATAATAATAGTAAGTAAAAATGAGGACGGAGTGAAACTATGAAATTTATCCATACGGCTGATTGGCATTTAGGGAAAATCGTTCACGGGGTACATATGACAGATGACCAAAGGCATGCCCTCTTGCAATTCATAGAAATTGTCGAAGAAGAAAAACCAGATGCGGTTGTGATTGCCGGTGATCTTTATGATCGTTCGGTTCCACCGACTGAAGCGGTGGAGCTTCTTGATGAAATCCTTTATACCATTAATGTCAAAATGAATACACCAATCGTTGCAATATCGGGAAACCATGATTCTGCGGAAAGGCTTGCATTCGGTTCATCTTGGTATCGTCATAGTCAGTTATACATTCATGGGAAATTGACAAAAACATGTGAGCCGGTCCGTATCAAAGGCGTGAACTTTTATTGTGTTCCATATGCAGAACCTGGGACGGTCCGCCATCTTTTTGAAGATGATAGTATCCATTCCCATCAAGAAGCGATGAAGCGGATAACGGGAACGATTGCAGAGACTTTCAATAAGGATGAACCGAATGTCTTTGTAGGACATGCTTTTGTATTAGGCGGAAAAACGAGCGATTCAGAGCGAGTTTTGTCAGTAGGTGGTTCCGGATGTGTTTCATCAGACTTATTCGATGCGTTCGATTATACGGCTCTTGGACATTTACATAGTCCTGACGCGATCCGTCATCCTAAGGTGTTTTACTCTGGATCACTATTAAAATACTCTTTTTCTGAGGCCAAGCAAAATAAGTCGCTTTCCATTGTCGATATGCAAGAAGATGGTAGCTTCGATATCCGCTATCGATCTTTGGCGCCCAAGCTGGATATGAGGGAAATATCCGGAACGATGGAAGAGTTACTAGATCCCGCTTTTTATCAATTGCAAAAAAAGGATGACTACTTGAAAATAACATTAAATGACGAGGGTTCACTCATCGATCCGATTAATCGTTTGCGTCAGATTTACCCGAATGTACTTCATCTGGAACGAAAATGGGATTTGACCGACCTTAGAAGAAAAAAATCCTTCTCTTCTGTAAAAGATGAACGGAAATCAGAATTGGACCTGTTCGAAACGTTTTATCAAGAAATGACAGAACGGGACTTTGATTCTCAAAAGCAAGATTTGATGGTTTCGGTAATTGAAGCCGTGAAGAAAGAGGAGGCTTTGAAATGAGACCCCATATTTTAACGATGCAGGCATTCGGACCATATGCAGGAAGGGAAACCATCGATTTTACTTCCCTTGGAGAACGGACCATGTTTGTTATATCTGGAAAGACAGGCGCAGGGAAAACAACGATATTTGATGGGATCAGTTTTGCGATATATGGAAAAGCCAGTGGTGAAGACCGAAGCGGGCAAGATTTACGAAGTCAGTTTGCCGAAGATGATATGATGACGGAAGTCTCGCTGCAATTTACCCTGCGTGGGAAAACGTATTTGGTGACCCGGTCACCGCAGCAGGAACGGAAGAAAAAAGCAGGAGAAGGAACGACTACGGTTGGAGCAAAGGCTGAATTATATGAGATATTGGCTGAAGGAAAAAAATTGCTTGGTGCAAATGTGCGTGAGGTTGAGGAAAAAATCAAATTACTCATTGGACTTGATGCCAATCAATTCCGGCAAATCCTGATGATTCCACAAAATGAATTCCGAAAACTGTTAACTTCCGACAGCAAAGATAAAGAACAGATTCTCCAAAAATTATTTCATACTGAACTTTATAAAAGAATCGAAGAAAAATTAAAAGAAGAGGCTTCCATCCTTAGAAAGAAAAGTGAAAAAAGCGCTCAGAGGCGAATTGATTTAATGAAAGGTATCAAGCCTGGCAATCATGAAGAATTGCAGGCACAATTGCAAGCGGAAGAGCCTAATGAACAACTGATCTTACCACTGTTACAGGAAGTCATTTTGGCAGCGGCAGAAAAAAGTGAGGATGTAAATAAACAAATACAGGAAAAGCAGAAAGCTCGTGATCAAGTAAATCAAGAAATTTCAAAAGCGGTCGATTTAATCAATAGATTTTCGGAGAAAGAAAAACTTCGAAAAGAGAAGGAGAACCTTGAAGCAAAGCAGCCTGAAATGGAACTCATAAAAGGCCAAATTAAAATGGCACATAAAGCGGCTTCGCTTGAAAAGCAGGAACAATATTATTTGCGAATTGGCAAACAAGTACAAGATGCGAATGCTGAACTTCAAAAGTTAAGTATGCAGGCCGAGAAATTACAGGCTGAGCGCATTGAGAAGCAGGATTCCTATGAACAGGAAATGTTGAAGGAAAACCAGAGGGAGCAGGCCGTACGGAATGTTCATCAGCTTGAGCAGGTAAAAGAGGCTGTCATGACTTTTGCAAGCTTAAAAGCACAAGTTACTTTAGATGAAAAAGAGTGGAGAACTAGTAAAGGACTTCGTGAAAAAAATGTTTTGGAACATCTGGCAATCGAAGAGGAAGCAGAGAGAGTCACTCATGAAAAAACAGAAGCGGAAAAAGCGGCGGTTCTTTATCGTGAAAAGGAAATCGAAGCGGAAAGAAATGATCAATCGTTAATGAAAATAAAAAAGCTTCAAGAAGTTCTTTCCGAAGTTCAGAATACGAAGCGGGTTCTGGAAGAAAAGAATATTCGGTTCAAAGAGATTCAAAGAATTCAGATTCAGGAAAAGGACAAACTGGAAGCCCTGAATCAAAACTGGCGATCAGGCCAAGCGGGTATGCTTGCGTCCATGCTACACTCTGGAGAAAATTGTCCTGTGTGCGGTTCGCTAAGTCATCCTGAACCAGCACGAATGCATGAGGATATGCCAACGGATAGGGAACTGAAAGAGCAAGAAAACAAGCTGAAAACTGCAGAACAACAAAAAAGCCAAGCCGAAAGTGAATATTATCAAGCAAAATCAAAATATGATGCACTGGCCGAGTCTTCAAAGGAAAAGATGATGGACTTACAAAATGACATGCCGGAGTTTAGGTTTGAAGACATTGATGATCATTTGAAACAGTTTATACAAAAAGGAAAAGTGCTGCAAGAGCAGTTAAAAGATTTGGTACGGAAAAAGTCATTATTTAATGATCTGGAAAGTAGGTTGCTTGAATTAAAAGCGAAAGCATCCCAGCTAAAGGAGAGTCTTGCCTCTTTAGAAAAAAAAGAGGACCAAGGGAAAACCAGGTATATTGAAAACTCTACAAAACTGACAGGATTAACCGATTCCCTGCCAGACGGTATACGGACAGAGGAAGAATATAATGCAGCCTTCCAAATGGCTGTAAAAACGCAAAAACGCTTACAAATTGCTTTGGAAGATGCACAAAAAAACCTTCAAATGGTGAAAGAAAAAGAATCGGCAATCAATGCAAAAAAAGAATCCCTAAGTGGAAATATAGAGGCTTTAAATCAAGAATTGAAAGAGGAACGGGAAAAGTTAATTACGGATATGACCAATCAAGGCTTTTCCAATTATAAAGAATATACAGCAGCAAAAAAATCGGAAGCGGCTCTTGGGAATTTAGAGGACCAAGTGCTGCAGTATAATCAAAATTGGCAAAGTGTTTTAAGTCTGTTTCATGATTTGGAAATGAAGTTAAAAGATGTGGTCAAACCGGATCTTGAAGGATTGAAAAAGACTTTTGATTTCATAGATGCAGAATTGGAGTCGCTACGCTTAATTCAGAATGAATTACATGCCGAAAAACGGACCAACGAAGAAATCGAAAAGAAATTGGCGCATATCAGGGAAGATCAGAAAAATCTGGATGAAAGGTACAGTATCGTCGGTCATCTGTCTGAGATTTCCAAAGGTCAAAACTCCTTCAAAATAACTTTCGAACGGTATGTATTGGCAGCCTTTTTGGATGATATCCTAAAAGAAGCCAATTCAAGATTACTGAAAATGACAAGCGGCAGATATCAGCTGCTGCGAAAGCTGGATCCTACACGCAGGAATATCCAGAGCGGTCTGGAGTTATCCGTGTATGACCAATATACAGGACAGGAGAGGCATGTCAAAACCCTTTCGGGAGGAGAGAGTTTTAAGGCATCCCTTGCACTTGCTTTGGGTCTTGCGGATGTTGTCCAGCAGAATGCAGGCGGGATCTCACTCGAAACGATGTTCATCGATGAAGGTTTCGGTACCCTCGACCCTGAATCTCTTGACCATGCGATTGAAGCATTAATGGATATACAAAGCACCGGGAGATTAGTCGGGATAATTTCTCATGTTCCAGAATTAAAGGAAAGAATAGATGCCCAGCTCCAAGTCATCTCGACACAAAAAGGGAGTCGTACGTCCTTCTATTTTGCTGGATAAATCAAGAAAAAAAGAATGGCTAAGGAGTGAATGTGGCTCCCTATGCCATTCTTTTTAATTATTAGGAATGAACTACTCTATGTTAATATCATCAGCTGTTTTTCCGGGGGAAAACTTATGGATGCGAATCACCAATATTGGATTTGAGAATTCAGCGGTAATTCTTCGTGAGCAAATCGAAAAGGGGAAAGGGATTTTTCTCTGTGTGGGTATTGTATCCGCTTTTTTTTCAAGAAATGGCTTATGAGTATCGTCAACGATGATCGATAGCTCATTATCACTTAAACAAACTTTAATATCTTTCACATCATGATTTTCCAAAACCGCTTCCACCATATACTCATCTTCACTTTCGTATATATCAATTGAAAAAAGTTGATGATCCAACGCACAAGTTTCCGGATCCAGAAAAAACTTTTTTACCCATTCATCAAACTTTTCAACCTCATTCATTTGCAATCCATGTTGATTGTCTTGCATGTTGATACCCCCGGTTTTCCTTTGTTTTATTATATGTTGAATTATGGAGGTGGTGATTGATAAAGTGAAAATGGATGATGGAACGATACAGGAAAAAGTGGTTCAAAAAATGCAGGAATACAATGTATAAAAAGTATCCAACCGATTTTTAGAAAAGTAATCAAGGCACAGGAACGAGGGCTGTGTGTGTATTAACGGGAATCATAAAGTATAAGGAAGCTAACAGTGATGACCAAATCTAAATGAGTTGGTCATCTCTTTATTTACATGATCATTTTGATCTATAACGTGTCACCTTACTGCTACCTCAATCTTAATTTTCAAAACTAGGCTTTACTGCTGTCGAAATCCTCGATAAAACTACTTTCCTTATAGGTGAATATCAAATGAAGTTCCATCCACCAATAATTCGTGAGACTCACCATCTGCAATATCATCGGTAGTGAATGAAAAGGACTCGAGCCCTTCGATTTTTTCTTCAGAATCGACTAATAAGCCAATTGTGCCTTTTCTTGTTTCTCCTGGTAGGTAATCTGATCGACTTACTTTTTTTGTCCCCATAAAAGTATCCCCGGAGTGGATGAAATTTTTAGAAGGCACATTATATGTAAGATCATCATTGAAAGTAACATTTTCCATGCTGAAGAACTGCAGTTCCTTCGAACCTTTATTTTCCACAGAATAAGTTATTTCAAGATAAGTTACCTCTTCACCAATATCCGTTTTAGACCACGCAGACTGCTGATCGATTTCCTCCATGGTTAAATTCTCTTTATAGTATATCGAATAGGCTTCTTCAAAACTCAATCCCGTATAGGATTTGAGCTCTTCCTGTACTTCATCTGTGAGTGAAGAAAATTGAATCCTGCGGATATCCTTGATTGTGATGACCATGGGAGCCAATTCAAATGACTCATTTATAGACTTCCTTTCCAGTAATGTGAGTGTTCCCCAATCTTTTTGGCGGACTTTATCGCCGACTTTTTCAAGATGGGTCCCGCCATATTCCTGTACCTCAGGAATTTTGGACTCCTTGGCTTCTGCATTTTTCCGTTTTTCGGTCTTATTATCGCTGCCGAAATAATTGAAGGCTATTACACTTGAAAAAATAAGCAATAATCCAGCAATTGTTGAAATGGTCCATCTTTTACGAATATTTCATCACTCCTTAAACCATTATTGTCACAAACTATAATATACCTTTTTTTCGCAAATGAAGGAAGAGTTCCCATCTTGTTGCCGAAAATCGATATAGTTTGCATAGAAAGTTTCAAGTAGGATACTAGGGTAGTTGTAGCTTTTTATCAAAAACGAAAACAATGTAAAAAGGAGAAACCCCCGGATGAAAAACCAACACGGGGCTTTTTCAGATAGGTAGTGGCCATAACAGGCCATCTCTTGGCGGAAGCAACATTCTTCATGAGCAACTGCTTTATTAATCTATACGTAAATTTGCCGATCAGGAACTATTCTTCTCGAGCTGTCGGCCATTTTCGGCTTTTCTGGAAGAATCCGGATTCTAGGGCGTCTGGTGTCAAGATGGTCTCGCGCAACATAATCTGGTGGGAAAAAAGAAAAAAGCCGTGCATATTCATCTGGGGTGCTGAAGGAAGTATGGTACCTAGAGATTTGATGAATGAATATTATCAAAGAGAAAAAAGTGATGTAAATAGGTGAAAGTTTCATGGTCTTTCTGTCTTGATATCTCCACCCTTTGGTGTGTTTTTGCAAGATTTCTCAGCTATAGTACAAGCGATTTTATATTAAAGTCATATCATATTACGAAGAGAAAATCCTAAGAAACTGAGGACAAGCTTAGTAATGGATCAATGGATAAAGAAAATGGCTTAGGAACGAACAAATAGAAAGGTTTTTACTTCCTGGACTTAATTTTTGCTTTCACAGCGCTCAGGGATTGAGTTTTCCAATATAAACAGACAGAACTAAATCTTTTGTTTATTATTGATTCTTCTATGTACTTGATTTTTCATCTCCCTGGAAATCCATCTCTCTATTCACAAATTTTTAAAAAAGGAGACGTATAGGGAATGTGGCCAATTAACAATGGTAAGGAAAGGATTCATCAGTCGAATAAAAGTAAAATGCTGTCCCAGCAAGAGATAAAAGCCATTGAGTCTTGGATATCTCGAATGTGGACATACCAATTTTATAAAACCTCAAGACAAATAGCGTCTACTGCTAGTAAAACGCTAAAATTCAAGTATAAAGTGATTGGGAATGGTTTAAATCGAGTTGTCTATGATTTAAATAATGGCTATATATTAAAAATTGCAATATCAGAAGTAGGCTTAATAAGCAATGCAAATGAATCCTTTATATATAATAACTGTAAGAAGGAAGTCAAAAAGTATCTATGTCCGGTTAAGGAGTATGGGACGGGCTGGATTATCATGAAGAAGGCGGACACGAAAGTATCAAATCTAATCAAGGAATGTACGAAACTGATCAAGTTGGAATTGAAATTCCTAAGGTACGGTATCATTCCAATAGATTTGCGTCTAGATAATGTCGGATTTACCGAGAATAATGAAATGGTTGTCATTGATTACGGTCTATTCACCATGAATCTCATAAGTCCTGTGCTGCGATGGTTAGTTCGATGATGTTTTTATCCAAGGGAGGCCCCGCAGGCGCAAAGGGGGCGGAGGATGCTCCCGCACCGCCCGGGGAAAGCGAGAGCCCTCGTCTACAGACTGGAACATGAGATTTACTCTTGTTTTTTATTTACAACTATTTAACCTATTTAACCTATTTAGCCCATTTCGCCGAGAGCATATTGATGGGTATTAAATTAAACAAATTACAATATATTTAGGTAAAGACCTCGCTAGAATATTTTAATTGAAAATTTTCATAAACAAGTGGTGGTCCGTTAAATGAAGGCTATGGGTAATTAGACGATTGGTAATAATCTTAAAAGCTACACGAATTTGTTTAATTCCTAACATATTTTCATCAAGAACAAAGTTGAGTGCTCCACATGCTAGCTAAAACCATCAAGTCGTTACTCTTCAAAGCCATGTCAAGACAATGAACTTCCTAATTACCAAGCATACAAAACCACCTTAATCAGAGATTCATCTGAAAGGTGGTTTTGATATGCCATTCTTAACTATTTTTCACTTAATGACCTCCGTTTTCTAAATAAGCTTGTTCATTTTAAACTAAAGCTAAATTGAATTTTCTTAGGTTTCATAAAGTGAAATTGGAGAGAGTTGACTTATCTAGTTTTACCAACAAAGGCACGTTTGCAATTCCGGACGAGCGATCCGTGCCGATACAAACAAGTACTAATGTGTCATACTATCATTCGTCGCTTATTTTAAAGCTAATAAACTTCTGTTCCATCATCTCATGCATCGCATATTTGACGCCTTCTCGACCAACACCGCTGTCCTTCCAGCCGCCATAAGGCATATTATCAATCCGATAAGTTGGGATATCATTGATGACGACTCCACCTGTTTCCAAGCGTTCTGCCGCATAGAAAGCACGCTCTATACTCGGTGTCATCACTCCTGAGTTTAATCCGTAACGTGAATCATTTGCATCCTTTATGGCACCATCCAGCGTTTCGAATGGGAAAATACAGACAATCGGACCAAATACTTCGAAACGAAATACCTTTGAGTCACGATTTACATTGGTTAAGACGGTAGGCACTAGTACATTGCCTTCCACTGTACCGCCGCACTCAATTTTTGCTCCTTCCTGTACTGCCTCGTCAACCCAACTTTGTAACCGCTCCAATGATTTTTTCGAAATGACTGCTGTAATATTAGTGTTTTCCTCGGACGGGGATCCGATGACAAGCTGCTTTGTCCTACTGACGAATCGATCCAAAAATTGTTGGTACAGTGATTTGTGGACATAAATTCTTTGAATCGAGATACACACCTGCCCATTATTGGTAAATGAGCCCATCACACTTCGTTCAATAATTTTATCGATGTCGACTCCTTCATCAATAATGAATGGCGAATTGGATCCGAGTTCTAGCGTAAGCTTACGGAAGCCTGCTTGCTGCTGGATAAGGTGTCCGACTTCCACACTGCCCGTAAAAGTCACTTTTTTTACATGTGGATGGGTCGTCAACGCTTCACTTAAAACATCTCCCTTGCCCGGAATGATGTTCAATACTCCCTCCGGCAGGCCTGCTTCTTTAAAAATCTCGGCAAGCACCAGCGCACTAAGAGGAGTTTGTTCAGCAGGTTTTAAAACGATAGAATTTCCCGCCGCAATAGCTGGACCAACTTTATGGGCGACAAGATTAAATGGAAAGTTAAATGGGGTAATTGCCGTTACGACGCCAATCGGGGTACGAATCGTGAAGCCAAAACGGTTTACCCCACCCTGTGCAGCATCCATCGGAATTTGTTCTCCATAATTGTTCTTTGCCGCTTCTGCAGCAAAACGATAGGTCTGAACCGTACGATTCATTTCCTCACGAGCATTTCGAATCGTTTTCGCCGCCTCCAAAGAAACGATTTTCGCAAGCTCTTCACTGCGTTCTTCCATGATTGCTGCAGCTTTTACTAAAATTTCGGCTCGTGCATGCGCCGGGTAGGATCGGTATTTCTGAAAAGCGGCATTTGCCTCAACGATTGCTTCTATGGCATCCGCAGGCTCAGCTTGTCCGATTTGTGCAATTTCTTCATTGGAATGGGGATTAAATAACGGCTCATACGATTTAGCCTCACGCCATTTCCCGCCGATCCACAATTGCCACTTTTTCTTCATCTGACATTCCTCCAATAATACATGTTTTATAATTTACAAATATAATCACCCAGTGCTTTTGAGAGCTTTACATTTTCCGAATAATCGACATCCACATCAATCAAGACAATTTCCTGACTCGAAATCGCTTCTTCTAATGCATGAAGCAATTCATCGGAGTGGGTTACTTTCACTCCTTTAACACCAAAGCTATTTGCAAACCCTAAAAAGTCTGGATCTGTAAATTCAATCGCATTCGTACGATCAAATTTATTCAATTGTTTCCATTCGATTAGGCCGAATTTCGAATCATGGAAAATGACGATGACGAAGGCAAGGCCAAGACGTTTGGCAGTTGACAATTCAACCCCATTCATTAGAAATCCACCATCGCCTGTGACCGCAATGACAGGTTTATCAGGTTTTGCCAGTTTTGCCGCAATCGCACCGGGAATGGCAATCCCCATGGATGCAAAGCCATTAGAAATGATAGTGTGATTAGGCTTTTCTGGTTGATACATCCGGGCAATCCATAATTTATGTGCACCCACATCCGAAATGACAATGGCATTCCCCTTTTCCGCCTTTTTCAAATCAGCGATAATCCGCTGAGGGATGATAGGACTTCCTGATACATCATCTGAAGAATGAAATTTTTCAATAATTTGAGACCTTAACCTTTTTACTTCTGGCCAAAGCTCTTTTTTTACAACATCAGTGGTCAAGGCTTCAAGTGCCTCTGTTACGTTCCCGACCAATTCAGCTTGAACGGGGTAATAAGCATCAACCTCAGCCGGTCGAGCATCAATATGAATAATCTGATTCATTGCCTCATCGTTCCAATACTTTGGCAAATACTCGACGAAATCATAGCCGACAGTGATAATAAGATCGGCCAAATCAAACCCGCATAAAACATAATCCCTTGCTTGCATCCCTACTGTAAAAAGGGTCAGCGGATGGTTAGAAGGTAAAACACCTTTGGCCATGAACGAATTCACAACAGGAATTTGTTTCTCTTCAGCAAATTTCCGTAAGGACTCCGAAGCTCTATCGCGGATTACGCCATTACCAGCTAGAATAATAGGTTTTTTAGCGCGATTTATTAATTCTACGGCTTTTTTGATTTCTTCTTCGGCTGGACGGGATCTAGGCATTGGTGTAACTGGAAGTGGTTCACCTTCTGTATCCATCATCGCCACATCTTCCGGGAGCTCGATCTGAACAGCTCCCGGCTTTTCAATGACTGCAGTCTTAAATGCCTTACGGATAATTTCTGGAATCGTATGAGGGACCTTAATTTGTTGATTCCATTTCGTTACTTCCTTAAAAACTCCAATAATGTCTACATATTGATGCGACTCCTTATGAATTCGATCAAGTCCCGCCTGACCAGTAATCGCAACAACAGGGGAATAATCCAGATAAGCACTTCCTATCCCTGTCAATAAATTGGTTGCACCCGGTCCCAATGTACCCAAACAAACGCCAGGCTTTCCAGTTAGCCGTCCATAGATGTCTGCCATAAATGCTGCAGCTTGTTCATGGTGAACTAAGATAAATTTAATATCAGAGCTTATTAGAGAATCAACAAGATCCGTATTTTCCTCACCAGGTATCCCGAAAATATACTGAACCCCTTCATTCTCTAAACATCTTACAAACAAATCAGATGCCTTCAAACTATTCCCTCCTCGACCATTGATTTCTTTCCCTATATGTTGGCTTTGCCTACGTGAAATTATGTACTTGAGTATTAAAAATCCTTTTAATAATATTCGCTCCTTTGTATAAAGAGATTCAAGGTAGTGTAAATTAAACACAAATATAAACATTACTAGGAGGGGTAAAATGGATATCGCAAGTCGTTTAATTATCATCGCATTTATTTTTGTTGCACTCGTTTTAATTGCACTTGTCATTTTTCTAGTCTATTTATTAATATTTGACCGAAATCAGAAGCATCACGCCATACTACGGAATTATCCAGTACTAGGGAGGGTACGCTATTTTTTAGAAAAAATCGGTCCGGAATTGCGGCAATATTTATTTAACGAGGATAATGAAGGGAAGCCGTTTTCCAGGGATGACTATGAACATATTGTAAAAAGCTCAAAGTATATGCGGGATGTAATTGGGTTTGGTTCAAAACGTGATTTTGATGAAGAAGGCCTTTTTGTTCGGAATGCTATGTTCCCCAAATTAACCGAAGAAGAAAAATTCGATAGAGAAACAAAGGTGATAACCAAAAGATATATCTTATTGAAAGATCCGCTTCTTACGCAGCGAAAGGAAAAATGGGAGGATGAGGAATCGTCTGCTTACTTATTAGATGACGATGATGCCGTAATCATTGGCCCGAATACAAAACATCCATTTAGATTAAAAGGTTTGATTGGGATGTCGGCGATGAGCTATGGTTCATTAGGATATAATGCCATCACAGCTTTATCAGAAGGATTGGCTTTAGCGAAAGGCACATGGATGAATACTGGGGAAGGTGGACTCTCTTCTTATCATTTAAAAGGTGGCGTCGATATCATTATGCAGATTGGCCCAGCCATGTTCGGAGTGCGTGATAAATATGGCGAAATGGATTGGGACGAGTTAAAGCGGAAAAGCGAAATTCCTCAAATAAAAGCATTTGAGGTTAAGCTAGCTCAAGGTGCCAAAACACGCGGGGGACATATCGATGCTGAAAAAGTTACTCCAGAAATTGCCGAAATTCGCAAAGTGGAACCATTCAAATCGATTGATAGTCCTAATCGTTTTCATCAGTTCAATGATGTACCGACAATGTGTGAATTCATTGAAAGAATCCGCAACCAAACAGGTAAACCTGTTGGAATGAAGATGGTTGTAGGAAGTAATGATAGCGTAGAGGAATTAGCCAAATATATGAAGGAAACCGGCAAAGGGCCGGACTTTATCACTGTGGATGGCGGGGAAGGCGGAACAGGAGCTTCATATCAAGAATTGATTGATAGTGTCGGTTTGCCGATTAAATCAGCGCTGCCAATTGTTGTCTCGACCCTTCAAAAATATGGGGTACGCGACAGGGTTATAATTATTGCTTCAGGTAAACTGTTCACCCCTGACCGGATTGCGATTGCTTTGGCGATGGGGGCTGATCTTGTCAATATAGCTCGTGGATTCATGATTGCCATAGGATGTATCCAAACATTGAAATGTCAATCTAATGCCTGTCCAGTTGGGGTAGCCACAACAGACCCAGAATTGCAAAGGGCTCTCGTGATTGACGAAAAGAAATACCGCGTCGTCAATTTTCTCGTGACACTTCGAAAAGGACTATTTCGAATTTCTGCAGCAGCAGGTTTGGATTCGCCCGTTCATTTTCAACCTAAACATATTAGTTATAAAGATGAAAAAGGCGTCGTGACTTCACTGGAAACCATCATTCAGGAAATCAGGCAGCAAATAGGGTGAAATTCTGATTATTCTTTGCTCCTATTAATATTAACTTTACTTTCCGTTTATTATCTGCTTTCTGGTTTTGTGAAAAATAACAATGGGATATTGTAATAAATAATCAGTTCACTATCTACCAATAACTCGCCTGACAAATTCTAAAGGGGGGCAAATTATGAACAATATGGGATGTCAATGCAGGTCCAATGTAGAATTGCAGCAACTGGTTGATGAGGCAAAAAAATTTACCGTTAAGGGAACCTTGGCTGACTATATACCGGCTCTAGAAAAGGCGAATCCTGGGGATGTATCTGTTGCTATTTACTATCCTGACGGAAAAAAATATTGCGCGGGGGATGTAAGTGTCAAAATGACGCTGCAAAGCATTTCAAAAGTATTGACACTTGCTCTGGTATTAATGGAAAAAGGAGAGGACTATGTCTTTTCCTATGTGGGAAAAGAACCCACCGGTGACCCTTTTAATTCCATTTCCAAGTTAGAGACAAACAAGCCATCCAAGCCGTTAAACCCGATGATCAATGCAGGAGCATTGACTGTGACCCACATGGTTGCAGGTGACAGTGTAAATGAGAGGTTTAAGCGTATTTTACATTTTATCCGGGAGTTGACCCAAAATCCTAATATCGATTTTAATGAAGCTGTTGCCCGTTCAGAATACAATACAGCAGACTTAAATCGGTCGTTAAGCTATTTTTTAAAACAGCATAATGTAATAAACGAAGATGTGGAGAACTTAATCGAATTGTATTCGAAGCAGTGTGCCATTGAAATGGACAGTCAGGATTTGGCAAGGATAGGCTGTGTACTGGCCATGAATGGGAAAGATCAGTTGACGGGAAAGCAAATCATCCCAGGGGACATTGCTCGTATTTGCAAGACATTCATGGTAACCTGCGGCATGTATAATGCATCAGGTGAATTTGCCATTAATGTTGGCATTCCGGCTAAAAGCGGAGTATCAGGTGGAATCATGGGGGCGGTCCCTGGAAAATGCGGAATTGGAATTTATGGTGCAGCGCTGGATGAGAAGGGGAACAGCGTTGCCGGAGTAAAGCTCTTGGAAATGATGGCGAAAAAGTATTCATTAAGTATGTTTAATACTTAAACAAGGTTTTCTGTTGCACAATTTATTACAGATAGATCCTACAGGCAATGATTGAATATTCCTATAGAAGTCTATCGTTCTCTTTTTATAATTGATTTCGAAATGAAATCCCTTATTAAACTCAGTTTTGGGATATAGAATGTAGCTTCAAACTGCGCATTGTTGTATTGAACCCTTCATGCTTTAGCGAACGTTTAAGGTAATCGCCTCCCGGCTTCATTTCATATATCAAAAATAAAAAAATTGTCCATTGCAGCAGAGATAACCAAATCTGTTTAGCTTGATTCGGGTGTGGGCCCTGTAACAAGATGTTTTCATTTGATATTCAATCTGGTAATGTTTCATCAACAAAAACCTCAAATATGTCCAAAAGAGTACAACTGGAAAGATATGCAAAGCAACAATGAAGCCAGAAGGTAAACAATACTTCAGAGACGCTACTGCAGTTGTTATTAAGGAGTCAGTACAAGTGCAAATCAATGAGTTGAGACAAAAGTTGTCAGCTCTGGAAGCCTCCTTTCTACAAGCACAAGAGAATCCAACTGCGGAGAATAAACAGTTACTTTTGTATGATGCGAATACGGTCCAATCAGTGGCTTAATGGGTTAAACTCATTTTTAAAAGTTGAAATGGATATCTTTAGGTAAATCGTTGTCAATGGACATCAATAGAAAGAGTGGCTGAAGCCTCCAAGATCTTATCTTACCTGGGAGTTCTTGTACAATCTCATGCACCAGGGGCCAAAACAGGCTCGCACATGGGTTTATTGTTGTTACAGGAAAATTAGTGCTTGTAAATTAGGAAATTTACCTAAGATAATAGAAAATGGGTGATGTATCTAACAGTGCTGGAATATATGAAAGGAATGTATAAAGTGAAAATTGCTAGTTTAGTTAAAGGAAGCATGTTACAAGGGCTTATTTGTGCAACATGCTTTTATTTGCCAGTTTAAAGAATCATAACTGATGACACAACGCTTGCCACTTTTTTATCATCTTGAAATAAATCAGCGACTAGATAAGCTGTTTTTTTCCCGATTCGATCTACTTTTGCCTCAACCTGTACGTCTCCTAATCTTACTGGCCGATGAAAGGTAGTATGTAAATCAATAGATGCGAATGATTGTCCGATACTTAATTTAGAAGAAATAGCATAAGCCATTATAATATCTGCCGCAGAAGTGACAAATCCACCCATTGCTACACCGTTTCCGTTTATAAATTTTTCATCTACTTTCCATACCCCCTTTGCAATTCCTTCCTGGGCATAATTTGCTTTAATCTGTAACGTTAAATCACAATTCGGAGGCTGTTTTCCCTCTGTTAAAACTTGTAAAAGTGCGTTTCCTTCAAATGATTTCTCCATAAAATTACCCCCTTAAATAAGTTAATACTGCAATACAGAATATTCTAACATATCCAAGGGTATTAAATGACACTGAAGTTGTTGAATTTACAAATAAAGTAATTGGAGAATGATACTAATCACTTTAGAAATAGTTTAATGTAGGATGTTCTTATTTAGACTGAAGGGGCTGTTAAAATATGAATTGGTCAAACCCTTATTCATTTTTGGGAGCTTTATGAAGCGGGGTCTGTGTTGCAATGGAGACTGGAATAGAATATTTTGCGGCGAGTGCTCATGGATATCTTTTAGGATTCTCCTATCATAATAAGTGGTGGGTCAGCCATGACCAATTCGGCGGATATTCAGCCCATGGGCGTTTTGACCAGCGTATGTACATTGCAACAAAAGCTGATACAGTAATAGTAAAATTATCTTCTCATCTTCCTCATAAATATGAAACAAATGCTTTTTAAGCGATAGTAGAAGACTTAGTATTGTAATAAAAAATAGAAGAGATGGCATCATTGTATTTCATTCTTACTCTGTTTATTATTTTGTTTATTTTTCTTTCTTATTTACTTAATGAGCAGGATACCTCAACAAGGCAGTCGAATATTCATTTAGTATGAGCCGGCCTCATTTTCGAGTGGGGTGTATTGGAGGGTGAATATGGAAAATCATGAACTGGAAAAAGTTATAAAAAATGCAGATAGGGCAATAAATAACGAGGACTTCGATCATTTGATGGATTTCTATTCAGATGATGCAACTTTAGTTGTCAAACCTGGAACAATCGCAAAAGGGAAAGATGAAATACGTCGCGCATTCGTTGCTATCGCTGATTACTTTAATCATAGTTTAATCGTCAATCAAGAAAAGATGGCAATTATCGAAACGGGTGATACGGCATTGGTTGTGGCAAAAGCCCAGCTTAGTGCTAATCAAAAAGACGATTCCGAATTCTCTATGGAAAGAACCGCGACATATGTATTTAGGAAAGATTCCATTGGTACCTGGCGCTGCATAATCGACAACTCTTATGGTGCTGAAATAATTGAAGAATTAGTATAATTTGTGAAAGCTCCCGAATAGGTGGCTTTTCATTTTTACTTAGACATCACAAATAAATATCTTTTACTAATTGCGTTTTAGCAACCCCAAAGAAGCCCAGCGTGTTCTTTCAAGAAGTCGTAAGAGAAAACTTACAAAGCTGCTGAAGATCACAACGAAAAAGGATACATGACCCATGCGGTAAAATTGGTTGCGGCACATGCTCTTCAAAACTTGAATTTCCTTTGAATTGAAGCTGGAGTTATGCCTCATAATAAGGGGTCAATCAAGGTTGAACTGCACCTCCTATTGTTATACACCATCTAACAATAGGAGGTGCAGTTTCTTTGACTAAATATACGAAAACGTAGACAAAAACAAGTGACACATGAATAGTTGTTAATGTACTCACAAAAAATCTTTAAATGGCAAGCTGGAAGAAATCCGTTTGAAAAACTTAAATCAATTATTACTATATAAATCCAAAAGTATTGACTTAGATTCAGCAGAAAGTGAATTTAAGGATTGGAAAAAATATTCCATGCTATGATTCTTTTGTTTGGATTTATATGTATAAAAATATAAAAGACTCATTGGAAAATTATTTACCAATATATTGATTGAGGAAATGTGCTATTGCTGTATAGGCAGTAATTTTATTATTTATTTTTACGATGGAATGACCTTCATTTTTAAAGCGGATAAACTGTACAGGATGATTTCGTGCCATTAATTTATTTACAATTTGTTCAGATTCTTCAATTGGAACCCGTGGATCATTACACCCGTGGAGTACCATAAGCGGACTGGTAATCCGGTCAGACAGATTCAATGGATCAATCAGATCATAAAAGTTTCCGTCCTTTTCGATAGTTCCATATTCAACTTCGCGGAGTTTGCGTCGCCAAGGACTGGTTTTTTTAAGAAAAGTTCTGAAACTTGAAATCCCAACGAGATCAATTGCAGCAGACCATAATTCAGGGTAATGGGAAATGGCTGCAAGAACCATAAAGCCTCCATAACTCCCTCCCATAATGGCAACTCTATTAGAATCAGTGCTTCCTTCTTTCTTTAACCAATCTACTAATGAAACAAGATCTCTAACGGAGTCCATTCGTTTACGAACATCATCGAGATGAGTATATGTTTTTCCATATCCTGTACTTCCGCGAACGTTGGGAGTAATTACTGCATATCCAAGGCTTAGAAAATACTGCAGAACTGGATTGAAAACAGCCCGAATTTGGCTTTCAGGACCCCCATGAACATATAGAATAACTGGAATTTTTTCTGTTTCGGTATTTGGCTTGAAATAAAATGCAGGTACTTGGAGATTGTCAAAAGATTTAAATGAAATAAGAATAGGTTCAATTAATTTATTTTCCAAAAGCTTTGACTGAAGAGATTGAGTAAGCCGTTCTGTTTTCATTTTTCTTAGGTCAACCTGCCATATATCAGACGGATAGGCTGGTCCATTGAAAACGTAGGCTAACTTTTGATTGTCGGGTGAAAAAGTAAGGCTAGTTAACACCCCCATTGGTGTCTTCCATGTATAAAGCGCACTTGATTTTAGATCTAAAAGAATGCCTTTTGAAATCCCTCCTTCATTAATTGAAAAAGCTAACTTTGATTGATCTTTACTCATAGCGAGGCCTTCAAAGTCCCATTGTCCCACCTCCAGCCAAGTGATATTTTTTGTTGAAAGATCAATGATCGCGAGTCCAAAAAATTCCCTATCTTGATTTGTTAATAAATAGAGATGATCTCCATCCTTGCTGAAATGAGGGTTTTTATAGCTTGCTTCACCCTGATGATCTGTTAACCAGTTCATTTCTCCTGTGCATAGATTCAGTAAACCTAAATCGTTATCCAACTGGGAATTTGTTTTCCGAATCAATAACGATTTACAATCAGGAGACCACATGATGGAGGCATATAGACCATCCTTTGACAAAACCCTTTGTATTTCTAATGTTTCGACATTTTGAATATAGATATCGAAAAAGGCAGGATTTCGACGATTGCTTGACCAGGCTATCCATTTTCCATCAGGTGAGTGACCCCCATATTCATGTTTATGTTCCGGTGAGTTGGTAAGCGGAACCAGTACACCATCACTCTTGAGGAAAAACAGTTGCTGCTTCTCATTACCGCCGACATCCATGCCGATAAATAGGCCGTGTTGTGATGACCTGTTTAAGTATTTAAAAAAAGTGATTCGTTCATTAGTAAAAGAAGTTTGGGTTGGTTCTCTTACATCGAAATCCTTTGTCCAAACCTGCGGTAAACCAGAATAATCTGCAATAAAGATTATCTTATTACTGTTAGGACCATAAATAGGGTTACTTACAGTACCAACAGATAAATATGATTTGATGCTAATTTCTTTCATACATTCGCTCCTTAAAATATGCTGAAAAAAGAGTGGGATTGAGATAGCCCAAATAATAAAAAAGCTGAGTCAAAAGAATCTAATTACGTCTCGCAACCATTATATTCAGATGCATTTTATATCATGCACTTAGTATCTTGGCTATGAGTGTCAAAATCGTTGCGAAGGGAATGTTTAAAAAGATTTTTCCGATTTCTGTCAAATTCGTGGGGTATTTTAGTTTTTAATCATCAATCCAGATGGGACACCCTTTGTTTTTTTATACCTATAATACAGTCGCCTGTTATTGAAACCACCGGTAAAATTTCCAAATAAGGAGCATGAAGATCATGTATCCGAAAAGGGAATAAGAATGATGCCATGCTTCGCTATGAGTAAACAATCCTAACTTCTCAGCAAACGGTTCGGAAACACCTATACAAAGTCCAATCAAAACGATAAACAGGATTCTTGAAAATGCAGTCAACGTTTTTGCGATCCATAAAAAGAGCGTAGTAAAAATAGGCAATATCAATAATGTAAAAGCGACATTGATTGTAAATATATCTGGGAATGGTCTTGCTGGAAAGGCATACATTTGTTTACCGACAATCAGTAAGTCTAAATAAGTCCCGATGAAACAAGAGAGAACTATGGTGGCAACAAAAGCCCGAAGGTTACTCGTCTTCTGATTCTTCTCGGAGTAGGACGTTTTTTTTTGCCATAATGGCAAGTTCAATTTTTTCAAGCGTTTTGCAGTACTCATCATAAACCTCCCCTTCTGTATTTTCTTCCTTATCGATTAAGTAGTCCATGATTTTCCAGTCTTCAAACCAGTCTTTGCTTTCCTCCTCTTCATGATTAATATCTTTCCATGTGTATATTAATCGCGGACTGTATAAACGATCCGCACCTTTTCTTAATTGGCATTTTTTTGTTCGACGTTTATAAAATGCACGGGAGAATGTTTCGTTGACATCATTAAACAAATGCGGCCAGTAGTCTTTTCGCGAACCGGTATGTGGATGATCATGAGCCCAATCTACTACTCCTGATAAGATGTTCTCACGGCTAAACAGCTGTGAGTATAATCGCTTGCCCAGCAATATTCGCTCATGAAGGGAGGTGAAATGCTTCATTGTATTCCCGACTAGTAATGTTTCTTGTTTGGTCTCATCCTTATAGAATGGAAATAGAATGTGATTAAAGCGAAAAAAATCATAAAGTTTGAATCCAATACTACTTAGTACGGTCTTTTTAAAATGAGCATTTTGAATGACCCTTTTTTCTAAATAGCTTTGTTCATTAATAACAGTGGCAATGGCTAACATATACTTATCGCCTGTTCTCCAAAAGTGGTTCCACAAAGTTTCCATAAACGTTGATACATTGAAAAATGGTAGAAGATGAAACAGTCTTTTTGATCTTTTGACACTTTGTTCATACAACAAAAATTGTGGGTACACATCTTGGAAGATTAACCAGTTCCCGCGTTCCAAAAAAGAAAAGAAGATAAGTTGATCTTTTTCCGACAATAGACTTGTATATAAATCTCCTTTTAAATCCGTCATATTCCAACCGCCATTTCGCGATACCATATGTCCAAGAAGTGCCCAGTGTATTTCTGGGTAACGGAGGTAAAACTGAAAATAGGCATGGGTTCGGGTCACATTATTATTGTTATGTTGTCTTGTTCGTTCTTTAATTTCATGTATTAACATTGTCTCTTCTCCCGTTAATTTCCGCTTTTTAACAGAAGTCTGTTTTTTACCTTTTTTCTTTAATTCATCTTTTACATCTAAAAGGGAATACGGAATCGTTTTGGAAAAGCCGCTCCATTTCCTTTTCCTATCGTTGTGTTGCATCCTACTTCCTCCCGTAAACACGAATGTTCTTCTTTTAAGGCAAAATAGGTTACCGTGGTAACCATCAGATGAGCAAATTTTTTAATCTTTTAACTTACTAGTTAAGATTTTTTAAATGTATCTTAACAATGCAGCTACCTTCAGTTTATTACAAACGTTAAGAACAAATGATTATCGTTTTTTCGTACAAGAGATAGCGCGAACATTTTAATGTTATTTGTACCATGATTTAAAGTATTCAAAGGACACGAAGGGAAAGGATGTATTGGAAAGTGTGACATGTAATCTTTCAAGGTTACTGATTTTTTCTAGGAATTTGTGGAACCATATATGTAAACAAAGTACTTAAGAAAGGAGTTCTATGAAAAAAATTGTATTGATTTCCTTATTTCTCACGTTTGTGTTCGCCTCTCATGCTTTCGGTAAGCAATTAGAAATGCCCATCTTGATTTATCATTCGATTGACGAGTTTAAAGGGCAGGGTTCTAAGGAGTTATATGTAACCCCGAAGAATTTCGAGAAACAAATGATTTATTTGCGAGACCATGGCTTCACATTATTAACTTTTGATCGGTGGCAAGACATTAATAAAGTAAACAAACCCATTTTCATTACCTTTGATGACGGATACAAAAACAATCTGAATGCATTCGCAATCTTTCAAAAACTGAAAACCGAACGTTTTAAACCAACTGGCACCATTTTTGTTATTTCTGACTTTATCGGTCGTTCCAACAGATTATCGAAATCGGATTTAAAACTGATGGCTGATTCGGGTATAATCTCAATCCAGTCTCATACTGCTACACATCCCGATTTGACGAAAATAAAAAATTATGAATATGAATTGAAAGGGTCCAAAGATAAAATTCAAAAAATAACGGGTAAACCAGTTAATGTTCTTGCGTATCCTTACGGGAATTTTAACGACAAAGTCGTAGCAGAAACGAAGAAATACTATTTGTTTGGACTTACGACAACCCCTGAACCATTTTCTGAGAAGGGCATTAAAGATGAACTCTATCTTTTACCAAGAATTTATATCAAGTATTCAAGTACTCTTGATGACTTTTCAAAGATAGTTGACAGAGAATGAAGCAGGTAATTGCTTTTTCTTTTTGGAACCAAGGGAAAGTGCTTAAGCTTATTTAGAAAATGGGCACAGAAACAAGGGGAAACATCAAAAAAAAATTGAAAAATTATAGGAATTAACACCGTTCATAAAATTTTGAACGGTGTTATGTTTGTTCTTAACTTGCATTTTAAATAATTTTTTGTGCCTTTACACGTACACAGGTACTCTTCTGTATAGTATATTTTGTGAAATTATTTAGTTTGACAATATACCCCTATAGGTATAAAATGAACTCATAAGTCAGGAACGCGTAAACTAAGAGTAAAAAGCACAGATTTTAGATATTGATAGAGGTGGGGGATATGATTTTTCTACTGATTGTAATATTTTTACTAATTTTGGTCCCGTTTTTGTATAAACGGTATGTTCCTGTTAAGAACATTCCTTGTAAAAAGAATGAAGTACAGGATGCCATTTTATTGGATATTAGGGCTTATAATCATAAGCGTGACAATGTCGATGAAGAGGTTTTGAATATCCCTTATGCTTATTTGAAACGGTTTAATGAAGAAATCCCACATGAAAACATTCATGTAATTGCTTCAGATAAATTGGAAGTGAACTTGGGGCTCCGTTTCTTAATTGGAAAAGGAATTAAGGTAACCAGTTATGAGATCAGTGATTGTGTTTGTAAATAGATGGGTGGGTAGAATATGGAATATGATAAAAGTGTCCTTAATCGCTTGAAGCGGATTGAAGGACAAGTCAAGGGAGTTCTTGGAATGATGGAGCAGGGGAAAGATTGTAGGGAAATCATCACTCAGTTAGCTGCTGCACGTAATGCCATCGACAGGACCATGGGCGTTATCGTAAGTGCCAATCTTGAACAGTGCGTTCGGGAAAATGTCGAAAAAGGTGAAGGCACTGAACATCTTGTCAAGGAAGCCGTTGAGTTATTGATTAAAAGCAGGTAAAAGAGAACCTGACCTAAAAAAGGAGAGAGTTATCCATGGCTTATATTTTACAAGTTGATTTTAAAATGGAAGGGCCCTTTGGTCACGAGATGGTGGAAGGGTTTGCTGGCTTAGCTAAAAGCATCAATGATGAAGAAGGTGTGATCTGGAAGATTTGGACCGAAAATCGGGAAGCGAAGGAAGCTGGTGGCATATATCTGTTTGAGTCAAGGGAATCAGCCTGTAAGTACTTGACTATGCACACAGCACGTTTAAAAGGTTTTGGCATAGATGAGGTTAATGGGAAAATATTTGAAGTAAATGAAGGTTTGACTCAAATCAATCATGGTCCAATTAAATAAAAAAATAAATAAAGAGGGTTGACCAACAGTATTTTTTGTCTTATTATATACCTCGAGGGGTATATATAAAAATTTTTTTAACGAAATATATACCTGTACGGGTAATAAAAATAGGCTTAGGGGGAAAAAATATGACTGAAAAGAAAAGAACGACGATCATTTTATTTAGTGGTGATTATGATAAGGCAATGGCTGCTTATATCATAGCAAATGGTGCCGCAGCCTACGATCATGAAGTGACCATCTTCCATACATTCTGGGGATTGAATGCTTTAAGGAAGGATGAGCCGCCGTCATTAAAAAAAGGCTTTCTTGAAAAAATGTTTGCAAAAATGATGCCTCGTGGTTCTGATAAAATGGGTCTATCCAACATGAATTTTGCTGGAATGGGGCCGAAAATGATCAAGCACGTGATGAAAAAACATAACGCCATGTCACTCCCGAATTTAATTGAGTTGGCCCAAGAACAAGATGTGAAACTGATTGCCTGTACGATGACGATGGATTTATTAGGCTTGCAGCAAGAGGAATTAATGGATGGAATAGAATATGCAGGGGTAGCGGCTTATTTAGCCGAAGCAGAAGATGGAAATGTAAACTTATTTATATAAATTGGGGTACTGGAGGGATGAGTTCAAATGGGAACTATATTTAATCTCATCATATTGGGTCTCATCGTTTGGTTTTTATATCAGCGATTTGTCCCGGCAAAGGGGATAAAAAATATAAATTCGGCTGAGTTAAAAGCAGAGCTGAATAACAAAGGCAGTAAGCAATTCATTGATGTCCGTACTCCTAATGAATTTAGGGGCAATCATATCAAGGTCTTTAAAAATATACCTTTAAACGAACTTGGCAAAAGGGCACAAGAACTTTCAAAAGATAAAGAAGTTGTTGTGATTTGCCAAAGCGGGATGCGGAGCAGTAATGCATGTAAAGCTTTGAAAAAACTCGGATTTAATGAAGTCACCAACGTAAAAGGCGGCATGAGTTCTTGGCGCGAATAAAAGGAGGATATTATAAAGATGAAAGAAATTTTACCGAATGATGTGAGTGCATTATTGAAGGGAAACTCGCCAGTCCATATTATTGATGTGCGGGAGGCGGATGAAGTAAAGGCAGGGAAAATACCAAATGCTTTGAACATCCCGTTGGGTCTAGTGGAATTTAGAATGCAGGATCTAGATAAATCAAAAGAGTATATCATGGTCTGCCGATCAGGGGGCAGAAGTTCAAGGGCAGCGCAGTTACTTGAGGATCATGGATATAAAGTGTTGAACATGGTGGGCGGCATGAATGAATGGGAAGGTCCCATAGAATAATTTTTAAGGCTAAATATACCCCCATCAGGAGGAAATAAAATGATCAAAACAAATTCCGTTTTGGATGCTAAAGGTTTAGCATGTCCTATGCCAATCGTAAAAACGAAAAAAGCCATGAAAGGCCTGGAAGCAGGGGAAGTACTGGAAGTTCAAGCGACTGATAAAGGGTCAATTGCCGATATGAAAGCCTGGGCGGAAAGTACAGGTCATCAATATATAGGTACAGTTGAAGAAGGAACCACACTAAAACATTATCTTCGGAAAGCAGGCGGAGAAGAGCAACAAGAGAAGAAGCATGAAAAAGTCATTTCAAATGACGGCCTTCTTCAAAAAATCGAAGAAAATCAAAACACGTTCATCCTGGATGTACGAGAAGCGGCAGAGTATGCTTTCAATCATATTCCAACAGCTAAATCCCTCCCGATGGGTGAATTGGAACAACGTATGGATGAACTTGATAAAGAGTCAGAGATTTTCGTGATTTGCCGTTCTGGCAGCCGAAGTGACCTAGCTGCACAAAAACTAACAGCTGCAGGATTTAAACAAGTGGTTAATGTTGAACCGGGCATGAGCCAATGGAATGGTCCTACCCAAAAATCAGTGAATGAATAACATATAATCCTAAAAATGGAGGAACATATCATGTCTAAAAAAGTAGCGATAATCGCTAGTAACGGTGGTTTGTTTGACGCATATAAAGTATTTAACATTGCAACAGCAGCTGCAGCAACGGATCAAGAAGTAGCTATTTTCTTTACATTCGAAGGCTTAAATTTAATCCATAAAGAGGCCAATCAACAACTACCGATGCCAGTAGGTAAGGAACATTTTGCAGAAGGATTTGCCAGAGCTAATGTACCTTCTATTCCAGAGTTGCTTTCTATGGCACAAGAAATGGATGTCAAGTTTATTGGGTGTCAAATGACCATGGACGTTTTGGGCATGGAAAAAGAAGCTTTCGTTGACGGCATCGAAGTGGGTGGAGCTGTCACATTTTTAGAGTTCGCTAAAGATGCTGATGTAACTTTAACCTTTTAATTCAGGTAAAAAATTTTGAAATATTAAATACTATAGGGGGTATATATATGACGTTGAATGAAATGACAGCCAAAGAGGTTTCAAAGAAAGTAATCAATAAAGATGAATTATTTATTTTGGATGTTCGAAATGAAAGTGATTTTAACGATTGGAAAATTGAAGGGGAGAAATTTGAATTCCTTAATATCCCTTACTTTGATTTACTAGATGGCGTTGAAGAAATCATCGATAAAATTCCAGCAAATAAAGAAATTTTAGTTGTCTGTGCAAAGGAAGGTTCATCTGTTATGGTAGCTGAAATGCTAGCTGAAGCTGGATTGGATGTTTCTTATTTAAAGGGTGGCATGAAAACATGGAGTGAACATTTGGAACCAGTGAAAATCGGCGAGTTGACCAATGGTGGCGAAATTTACCAATTTGTTCGGCTAGGTAAAGGCTGTTTATCATACATGGTCGTTTCCAATGGTGAAGCAGCCGTTATTGATTCCACAAGAATGATTGATACCTTCCTTGATTTCGCCGATGGAATCGGAGTGAAAATTACGCATGTTCTAGATACACACCTACATGCCGATCACATTTCAGGAGGAAGACGAATAGCGGAAAGGACAAATGCAGCTTACTGGCTGCCGCCAAAAGATGCAGCTGAGGTAACTTTTGAATATCAGCCATTAGAAAGCGGTAAAGTGATAAAAATCGGTCATTCAGCGATTGATATCCAAGCATTATACTCCCCTGGCCATACCATTGGTTCCACCTCATTTGTAGTCGATGAAAAATACTTGCTTTCAGGAGATATTCTATTCATCGATTCCATTGGTAGACCAGACTTAGCAGGATTGGCTGAGGATTGGGTAGGAGACTTGAGAGAAACACTTTATACTCGCTATAGAGAATTGTCAAACGAGTTAATTGTACTGCCATCTCACTTTATGATCATTGAAGAATTAAATGAAGACGGAAGTGTTGCGAAGGAATTAGGAACGTTATTTGCTGAAAATCATGGTTTGAACATTGCTGACGAAACAGAATTCAGAGAGTTGGTTACAGGAAACTTACCTCCTCAGCCAAACGCATATCAAGAAATCCGCGAAACGAATATGGGGAAAATCACCCCTGATGAGGAAAAACAGCGCGAAATGGAAATTGGACCAAACCGCTGTGCGGTTCGTTAAACATAAAAAAAAGATTATATATACTAAAGAAAACAGGAGAGATGTATGATGAATTCAGATAAAATGTTAGATGCAAAGGGACTTGCTTGTCCAATGCCGATTGTTAGAACAAAGAAGGCTATGAATGATTTACAATCTGGTCAAGTGTTAGAAATACATGTGACAGATAAAGGCGCTAAAGCAGATTTAGCTGCTTGGTCAAAATCTGGTGGTCATGAGGTAGTGGAAACTGCAGAAGAAAATGATATACTGAAATTTTGGATCAGGAAAGGCTGATAGAGAGAAAGGGAACCATTAGGGTTCCCTTCTTTTAAGGGAGGCACTTACAATGGATATCACTTTTATCATTACCATCTTTTTGATTGGATTTATAGGTTCATATGTTTCTGGAATGCTTGGCATTGGAGGCTCGATTATAAATTATCCAATGCTTCTGTTTATTCCCCCCATCTTGGGTTTAGTGGCATTTAGTGCCCATGATGTGACAGGTATAAGTGCTGTACAAGTCTTATTCGCTTCCATCGGAGGTGTATGGAGCTATCGTAATAGCGGACATTTAAATAAAACGCTCATTTTCTATATGGGGATCAGCGTTCTAATCGGAAGCGTGGTTGGAAGCTTTGGATCACAATCGATGTCGGAAGACGGAGTGAATATCATCTATGGCATTTTGGCTTTGATAGCGGCTGTCATGATGTTCATTCCGAAGAAAGGCATAGATGACATTCCCTTGGATCAAGTTACCTTTAATAAATGGCTGGCGGCCATCCTGGCATTAATCGTTGGATTAGGATCTGGAATAATCGGGGCTGGAGGGAGCTTTCTATTAGTTCCCATCATGCTCATCGTTTTAAGAATTCCAACCAGGGTTACGATCGCGTCTTCATTAGCAATCACATTCATTTCATCCATTGGTGCAACAGCAGGGAAAATCTCAACAGGGCAAGTTGATTTCTATCCGGCATTGATCATGGTTGTCGCTAGTTTAATAGCCTCACCGCTTGGGGCGATGGCCGGTAAAAAAATGAATGTAAAAGTCCTGCAAGTCATATTGGCTCTATTAATTCTAGCGACGGCTGTGAAAACATGGATAGGGATATTGTCTTGAGGCACGTTCACTTGACGCGTGGGTTCGAATCCCACACAGGTCATCTTTTAAACAAGGCTCAACGTATTCTTGGTTTTTAAAATTTTGTGAGGTGAATAGAAGATCCGCCTCGTGTCCCCAGAAGAAAAATAATGGGGGAAACAAAAGGAAAGGGAGACCCTGAGGATCTCCCTAGTTTTAACAATATGCTTGGTTGACTTTTCGAAAAGTTGTTATTTCTTGATGATACCAAATTGATCAATAATATAAGGTTCCGCATTATTCTTGTTTTGATCAATCTCATAAGTTACGGCAGTCAGTTTGTCTTTATCCATGGTGATACCAACGAAGTTTTGAATTTGGCCGCGTACTGGACGGGTGTTATTGCTTGGATCTGGGCCATAGATCGCTGAATGATTTTCATCGGCTACTTCGAAAAGATTATAGAAAGCTTCTCCAAGTACGGGATCTTGATTTTTGTAATATACTTTTGGTCCAGCTGTTGCAGGAATCAAATAAATAGCGCCATCTGGATTAACGGTATATTCAACTGTTTGTCCTTTTTTAGTTTCCGTTATTTTTTCAGTTTCTGAAGCCGTACCATCACTCGTGATCGGTTTCGTACGTGCATAAATATGGTCATGTCCTTGAAGGACAAAGTCAATATCAAGCTCCGCCATGAGTGGTGCCACCTGGTTTCTCACTCCGTTCGGATCCATGATATCATCATCCGTTGCATGGTTAGAAGTCGTATAAGGTCCCTTGTGAATATTAACAATAACCCATTTAGCGCCATTAGCTTTAGCTGCTTTTACATCTTCCTTCAACCATTCAATTTGATCTTCTGAAAAGTTAGCATATTTCTCAGAATCCTCGTTACTATTAAGGACAACAAAGTGAGTGTTACTGTAATCGTAAGAATAATAAGCACCTGTTACGGTAGCTGAATTTTCAGGCACATCCAGGTTAAAGTGGTCGATAAAAGCATAATTTTCATCTTCGTGATTCCCCGCGGATGGTGCAAACGTCGTATTTAACAAGCTTTCCTGAGAGTGACCTAGTAGCCAATTCCATTGTTCTTCTTTGACTCCATCGTCAACTAAGTCGCCATTATGGACCATGAACTCGGCATTAGGGACAGTATATAAAGCTTTTGAAATGGTTTCGGACGAAAGGATAGCCTCATCTTCCGTTTTAGCTTGAGTATCGGCCAAGTCAATAAATGTAAAAACACCTTTTTTGGGAGCTGTTGTAAACGTACCTACTTCACTCCAAATGTTTAATGATGCATCTCCAACACGGTAGTAGTATTCAGTATCTTCCTTAAGCCGAGTTGCTTTTGCTTTATGTACATACTCTTTTTGAGAATTTGTAGAAATGTTTTGAGTACCTGAAAATTTTAAGGCTTTCTTAAAATCAGGCTTCTTAGCGCCCGTCTTTTTCACAACCTGTAAATCACTGTTCTTGGAATCCAGTGAAGTGTACCAAGTGAATCCTTTAGAATTCGTAGAATCGCCATTAAATGTAACGGTCACTTTACTAACATCGGGATTTGATTCAGCTGCTGCCAAAGATAGATTACTGCCATACCCACCCACAATGCTTAGAGTTAGGGCAACTGCAATCAATTTTTTTGAGTTTTTTTTCACGTCGCTTTTCCTCCTATATATTTATGATTACTATCCCTTAGGATAGCAAGTTAAATATAACAAAACTAAATATCTATATTATTAATTTTACATATTGAAAATGTTAAGATATGGTATCCAACAAGGGGAATTAGTTCGGTTTTGCCTTTAAGGGGTAAAGCCAATTTCATTAAAATGAATCATTCATTTTGTGTAACATCTTTTAAATGACCGGAACGCACGACTTTAGTTTCTAAATATTTTTCATTAAACTCGGAGGTATCTCCCCATAGCGGAATTCTGCCTGCAACATTGGCACCTGACTTTTGAAGGGCTTCTAATTTTCGCGGATTGTTGGTGATAAGTGTCACTGGATTGGAGCGCAGTTTTTTTAACACGCGAATGGCGTCATCATAGTTACGTGCATCATCCACAAATCCAAGCTCTAAATTCGCTTCCACCGTATCCAATCCTTCTTCTTGCAAAACATAAGCCATGGCTTTACTAAATAATCCGATGCCTCTTCCTTCGTGATTCGCTAAATAAAATAAAGCACCGGTTCCTTGAGTAGCAATCATTTTCATGGCATGTTTTAATTGAAAGCCACAATCACAGCGTTTACTGCCAAATATATCGCCAGTATGACAAATACTATGCATCCGGATAAGGGCATCCGCGGAATTATGAAAATCTCCATATAGTAACACGCTGGATTGCTGCATTTCCGCTAAATTGGAAGAGGCTAAAGTTTCAATGATCTTTTCCATATTATAAGAGCCTTCATTACAAAAGTGACCTGCCACATTATCACATCGTAACCAGCAATACCATTGGAAAATAGTTGTTTCGCCATCTAAGTTAACGGGTAATTTGATAGGCCCGACTAATAAAATGGATTTTTCATCACCTTTTATAACATTAATTTTATCTTCTAATATTAAAGCCACTTTTTCATTAATCATAAAAACTTCCTCCTTATGTTTCAAAATATTTAGTGTACTGTTTGGCAAAATATTATTATGAACAATTTATACTACGCTAATTAGTGCTGTTCATATTGTGCCCAATCCACTCTTTTGGAATCTTTTGTTTTAAAAAGAAGCAAAAGTCCAAATCTACTAAAGCGATAGTGGAAATTTGTTTCTAGAACTTTGCATATAATGATGGGGAGAAGAGTTCTTTAGATCTTCTCGGCAGTTGAAATTGGAAAACCTTTCCGTTAACATGGAATAGAATCATATATTAGGAGGGTGTACATTGGCTTTACAAATCAAAGGAGTCACGAAAAAATTCGGGGATTTCACAGCTGTCAATCAGCTTGATTTAACGATCCCCGAGAAAGAAATGTTCGGTTTTTTAGGTGGGAACGGGGCGGGGAAAACGACCACGTTCCGGATGATACTCGGCCTGCTTGACCCCACTGAAGGGGAAGTGGTCTGGGATGGTAAGAAAATCGATTATACGACCAGCTCATTGATTGGCTATCTTCCAGAGGAACGCGGGCTATATCCAAAACTGAAGGTACGCGATCAAATTGTGTACTTGGCTAGATTAAGAGGGATGAGCAAACGGGATGCTTTGAAAGAGTTGGAGTATTGGCTAGACCGCTTTATGGTGCCTGAGTACATCGATAAGCGGGTAGAAGAGCTTTCAAAGGGAAATCAGCAAAAAATCCAGCTGATCGCCTCCATGATTCATAAACCTGAATTACTTATTCTTGACGAACCATTTAGCGGACTGGATCCGGTTAATGTTGAAATACTGAAGAAAGCGGTCATCGACTTAAGGGACAGCGGCACGACAATCGTTTTCTCGAGCCATCGCATGGAGCATGTTGAGGAGATGTGTGAGCATCTTTGCATCATGCATAAAGGTTCCCCGGTTGTGGCTGGGAAATTAAAAGAAATTAAGCGTTCTTTTGGTAAAAAGAATGTGGCGATTAAAGCTGATTTTGATTTATCTTTCTTGGATACGTATCCTGGTGTAACAAAAGTTAAGAACACGATGGAAGGGAAAATCCTTCAAGTCACTGGTGAAGATGTAGCTGAGAACATGATTCGTGATCTTGTTCCAAGAGGGTTCGTTCGAAAATTTGAATTGGAAGAACCTTCGCTGACTGATATTTTCATTGAAAAAGTAGGTGCCGTCTATGAATAAATTTTGGATTGTCCTTTCCCATACATATCTAACAAAATTAAAAACGAAATCTTTTATCATTTCTACAATCATTATGATGGCCTTGATTCTTATCCTTACGAATATCTCGAATCTTATTGATAAATTCGACAGTGATGATCAGGAAAAGGTTGCCGTCATCGATCAGACTGAAGATAGCTTATTTGATTCTTATAAAAATGCGGTTACAGGTGTGAATGATGACCTATCGATCATTTCCGCTCAGGATGAAAAGGAAGCGGAGAAAATGGTCAGCGCAGAAGAAATTGTTGGGTATCTGTTAATCGAAAAGGATGACAGCCTAGGGTTCAAGGGAACGTATAAAGCGAATCAAATTTCAGATTCTGCAGTAAGTAATGATTTGCTTTTAGCGCTTACTCAATTGAAGGGTCAAATAACTGCGAAGGAATTGAATTTGACAGAGCAGCAAATCGCTCAATTGAATACGCCGCCAGCGTTTGATACAATTGCGCTTCAGAAAAATGCAAAAACAGAAGAAGACCTCAATCAAGCACGCGGTCTCGTGTATGTGCTCTTATTCGTCATATACTTCGGTGTGTTGATGTATGCCACGATGATTGCAATGGAAGTAGCTACTGAAAAGACTTCACGGGTCATGGAAATCCTGATTTCAAGTGTCCCGCCAGTCACGCAGATGTTCGCCAAAATAATGGGGGTAGCTTTGCTTAGTCTTACTCAAATGCTTTTATTTTTTGGCGTGGGTTATTTCTCGATTAAACAAAGCTTGACAGGTATGAATGAAGGATTCTTCTCGTTTTTTGGATTCGGCAACATAAATATTTCAACGATCATTTATGCAATCATCTTCGCTTTGCTTGGTTATCTTCTTTATGCGACTCTTGCTGCATGTCTGGGGTCCGTTGTCAGCAAAATTGAAGATGTCCAGCAAATGATTTCACCGATGACCATGTTAGTTGTCATTGCCTTCATGATTGCGATGTTTGGACTAGGGAATCCGTCAGCCAGTTATATTACGATTACATCATTCATTCCATTTTTCACGCCTATGATCATGTTCTTGCGCGTAGGCATGCTTGATGTTCCATTCTGGGAAATCGCCATCAGCATTTCAGTGTTGATCCTAACCATTGTTTTACTTGGTATAATCGGATCAAAAATCTATCGTGGTGGAGTCTTGATGTACGGAAGCTCAAAATCACTAAAAAGCATCAAGAATGCCTTGCAATTATCCAAGAAAAATTAACATGAAACCTTGATCCTTCATTTCCTGTTGGAGTTTTCCATTTATGCAACCATGATTAGGGGTGAATTATCATGAGCAATTTTGTAACTTTGACGATAGCTTCAGAAGCGTTTCTCTTGCTATCCTTCACCATCATTTTTTTATCGGCCAGGAATGCGAAAAAGAATGTTCTCTTGGTCATCCTGTTCATCATTGGAGGTGCGCCGCTTCTATATTTAGCCATTGATCATGCGAACAGCGATTATTTGGACGCGAATATCGGATTGGGCCTTGCTTTTATGTTCACCTGGCTATATAGCGTAATAGCTTTTATCATTGGAATCATTCTTTTAGTGAAAAAGAAAAGTAATAATAATATTTCAAAAGAACAGTGATAAAATCGCATTTTTGGAATCTGAAGGTCAACTGAACATACAATACTTTTATATAAATGCGGAGGATACATGAAAAAAGTGTATCCTCTGCATTTTTTTATGTTTTCGAGAAGCAAAAAATTCATTTCAGAATTGTTTCTTACTATATAGGAACCGTCTTTATTTTTCTCTTATTAGCTAGAAAAATCACTCCTCTTCGTTCAATATTTATTGTGACATTCCTGTAACAAACATTTTCTACAATACTTGTTGAGTGGAGAGATTGAAAAAAATAATGTTTTAGGAGAGAACTATATGAAGTCCATTAAAATTTTGGTTTCCTTTATATTGATAATGATGGTACTATTCATCTCTGGATGCAGTATCATGAATCCAAAGGAAGAAGAAGAGATAGAAAGAATAGCTGGCACTTCAAGTGGAAAAGTTGGTTTTTGGGATGAACAGAAAAGGGGAACGAATTTTATGAATTCCAAATCTTTACCCGAAAACTATAAAGCAGCAAATGAGTTTAATATTGAATTTATTCGTTTGGCTCCGGATAAATGGGCAAAAGACCATGACTTCTTGTTTAATGACAAGCCTGATGGTCATCCTGAAAGAGATTTTTTGATGGGTAGTGCAGATGAATACAAAGGAATTGATGAGGAAGATTTTGCAGAGTTGAAGGCAGATCTGGATTCTGCGTATGAACGTGGATCTAAGGTTGTATTAACAGTTCTCAGTCTTCCGGGAAACCGATGGCGCCAGTTTAATAATTATGAAAACGATAATCGCATTTGGAATGAATTTAGGTATCATGAACAATCCGCTTTATTCTGGAGGGATCTTGCACAGAGATTGAAGGATCACCCGGCTGTGATAGGATATAACTTGATTAATGAACCGCATCCCGAAACAGCATCTGGATTCAATGATTTTTGGACAGAGGATTATCATGAGTGGTATAACAAAGTCGAACATACAGCGGCGGATTTAAATGCATTGTATAAAACAATTGTAGATTCAGTTCGAACCGTGGATAAAGAAACACCCATTATCCTTAATTCGGGTCTCTATGCCACGCCATGGGCATTTGAATATTTAAAACCAATTAAGGATGATAAGGTTTTATATGCGTTCCATATGTATGAGCCATATGAAATGACAAGTCAAAATAAAAGAAAAGGATTTAAATATAAATACCCTGGTCCGGTGAGAGTTGGAGAAGGGCAAACAGAGAAAACATTTGATAAAAGTGCATTAAAGGAATTTTTAGAACCTGTTAGGAAGTGGGCAAAAGAAAATAATATACCTGCTAATCGGATCATAGCCGAAGAATTTGGTATTAATCGTAGCGTCGAAGGCTCCAAAAGGTATATAGCCGACCTAATATCAGTTTTCAATGAATATGGATGGCATTGGGCCTTTTATGCATTCCGTGAAGATACTTGGGAGGGGATGGATTATCAACTTGGGAATCAGGCCCCTAACTGGAAATACTGGGAGGCGTTAGAGAATGGTGAAAAGCCAAACAGAGAAGACATAGAAGTAAATAATCCGATTTGGAATGTGCTGAAAAAGGAACTTATGGGGAAATAAATTTGATTTGTAATAAAACATAACAAGAAAGTGAAGTCTTATAATAAGGTTTCACTTTTTTGTATAAGGAGAGTATTTTCCAATGAACATTTTGATAGCTGATGATGAAAAACGATTGACAGCCATATTGAAGACTTATTTTGAGAAAGAAGGATTTAATGTGTATGTTGCATATGATGGTGAAGAGGCTTTGAATCTCTTCTTTTCCAATAAAATCGATTTGGTTGTGTTAGATTGGATGATGCCGAAATTAAACGGTATGGAAGTTTGTTCTGAAATAAAGAAAGTGAGTTTAGTGAAAGTGGTGATGCTGACAGCTAGGTCATCTAATGATGATGAATTCAGTGCACTTGATATCGGTGCCGATGAGTATATACGTAAACCATTTGACCCGCGAATTTTGATCATTCGGGTTAAAAAAATGCTTGGTATCGAAAAAATAGTTGGGATCAGGGACTTGAAAATTGATTTACTTAGAATGAAAGTATACAGAAATGGTAATGAAGTAATGCTTTACAAAAAAGAGTTTGAGTTGTTGACGTTTTTGTATAAAAATAAGGGGCAAATATTGTCCAGGGATACCTTGTTATCAATGGTATGGGGTATGAGTTATATCGGGGAAGAAAGAACTGTCGACACGCATATTAATAGATTGCGGGATAAGATTGGTGCTCACAACATTCTCACTCATAGGGGATTGGGGTATAGCTTTCATGATAAAGAGCAATAAAATAAGCACAAAGTTATTATCCATGGTCAGTATAATAATGGTTATCGTTTTCGGTGTATCTTATTTATTAAACAACTATTTCCTGTCTGATTATTATTTGTATAAGATGAAGCAAAAACTCACATCAACTTATGATGAAATAAATGAATTGAGTATCAGTGAATTAATGGAAATTGAAAGTTCGACTGAAGATACTGACAATGTAACAATCGTGATTATTGAGAATAATGGTAATATCGATGAATTGAATGAGCTTATGCAATTTAGCCTATATAAAGATAAAATTCCATTGAATAAGTTTTGGATAACGGAGGATACATTAAAAAAGGTAAGCGAAGGCAATGCAGTCAAACAGTTATATAATCAAGGGAAAATAAAGTCCAGTTTGCTTACTTTATTATATGAGCAGGAGGGCCATCTTATATTAATCGGGACAGTTGTCGTTCATAATACCGATGCCATGAACATTATTAATCAATTGAATTTTTACTCCATTGTTTTCGGAATCATCATTACCTTATTGTTGGTAGCTTATTATTCCAGAAGAATCATTACTCCATTAGAAAAGCTGCAAAGTGTGGCAAAAGATATTGCCAATTTGAACTTTAAACAAGTAAATATAAAGTCAGGTGATGAAATAGAGGAATTATCTTACAGTATCAATGATATGAGCACTCGCTTAAAAAATGCCCATTTACAATTGGAAAAGAAAAACCAGAATTTAAATTCATTGGTATCAAACATATCCCATGAAGTAAAAACACCGTTATCATTAATACAAGCCTATACAATCGGTATAAAGGATGGACTGGATGACGGCACATATACGAATGTTATCTTAGAACAAGTGAAAAATACATCTGATATGGTAGATCACTTAATTATGCTAGCTAAAGTGCAAGCCTTGGATATTAGCAAAGAAACCTTCGATTTAAGAGAGTATCTCCAACAGTTAATTGTACATTATAAAATCTTATTGAATAATAAAGGCATAGAAGTTCGCGATCACTTAGCTTCAGCTGAGAAATGCATGGTAAAAGCAGATAAAAGCCAAATGGATATTGTATTTAACAATCTTATTAGCAACGCCATTAAGTATGGGGAAGAAAACTTTTTTTTCATAACATTGGAGAATGATCTTGACGGCAGTTTGAAATTCGATATTAAAAATAAAACAACGATAGTTAAAGACGAACATTTGCAAAGTATATGGGATTCTTTTTATGTGATAGAAGAATCGAGAAATAAGGAAATTTCCGGTACGGGACTGGGGTTGGCATTAGTAGCCAATATATTGGATAAAAATGATGTAAGATATGAAGTTACTTTAAAAGAGAAGAATATTCATTTTACGATATGGTTTGACACACAGTAAGGCATCACCGCATTGGTGATGCTTTTTTTGTCATACTGTTGTGACATTTGGAAGGTACCATATAAATCAGAGATAGATTTTGATGGTTTAGTATCATTTAAATGAAATTGGATGTTACAAATAAAGACATGAAAAGGGGAAGAACAGTGAAACGGGTAAATTTAGGGAAAATAATAATTTTTACTTTGATTTTGATAGCAGCTCTGAAATTTATAAAATACTTTGACATAAACTCGATTTCTTCAGAAAAAATGATAGAAATTCAAAATGTAGTTGATGAAACAAGTATCGCGAAAATTCAAGTGAATTGGAAAGAAGTAGCTGCGATAGCGAGTGTGGAATATGCATTAGACACAATGTCAACGGAAGAAATAAAAAAAATGACAAATCTATTCATGGAGAAGAGGGAGAATCAATACCGATTGAAAGAGGTGGATGAAGTGACTGAAGCACTAGCTTATGATGAAAAACAAAAAAAGAAAGTCAAAGCATATTTGAAATATTTAAATGCTGTGCGTAATTTCTCAAAGATGGAAAATGAAGATAGCTTGCAAATGAATTTCATTTCCAGCATAAAAGAGGGAGCGATAGATAATTATAAAAAATATGGCATTCTACCTTCTATTACAATAGCACAAGCTATTTTAGAATCAGGTTGGGGAAAATCGGAGTTGTCGGTGAAGTATAACAATATCTTTGGGATAAAAAGCTATAATTGGGATGGAGAGTCGACAAATATTAGTACCAGTGAATTTCATGATGACAATATACAAGCGGATTTTAGAGTGTATGATACAATTTCGGATTCACTCCAGGATCATTCAGTCTTTTTAACTGAAAATCCCCGATATGAAAAGCATGGTTTATTTTCTTCCAAAACTTATACGGAGCAGGCGACCGCATTACAGGAAGCTGGGTATAGTACAAAAGAAAATGAAGTGGGGGAGAAAATATATAGTGAGTTATTAATAGAATTGATTAGGCAGTATCAATTACAATTGATTGATAGTGAAGCACATCTTGAATATGGGTGATGTTTTTGATAAAGCAGTATGGATGAATGGATTCTCTCTTGTTTCTTGAACAGTATATTGTGAAAATAGTGGGCTGGCTCATCTGGAAAGACCAACTCCCCAAATATGAGTTTCTTAGCTTAAGAATAGAAAACATTATTAAACGAATAGTAAATAAATAAGGAACATAAATCTTATTCTTTGCATAGGATAGGGTGGTATGGTATATTAATTTTCGAGGAGGGATGGACAATGGATGAAATAATGAATGGGCAAAATTCGGTGAACGAAGATGAATGCTGTACGCCCTCTTCCCACGGCCGAAAGAGTCATCACTCGGATTCAGTAAAAAAGAATTTAACGACCCGGTTAAATCGCATCGAAGGTCAAATTCGCGGTATAAAGGGTCTTATTGAAAAAGATACTTACTGTGACGATGTGATTACCCAGATAGCTGCTACTCAAAGCGCAATGAATAGTGTGGCCAAGATTTTATTGGAAGGCCATCTTAGGAATTGTGTGGTTGAACGGCTGAATGATGGGGATACGGCGGTTATAGATGAAGTGCTTGTAACGATTCAAAAATTAATGAAGAAGTAAAGGAGTAGTGGTTTAAATGGAAAAGGTAACATTGAATGTCAGTGGAATGTCTTGTGGTCATTGTGTGAATGCTGTTGAAGGTAATGTAGGAAAACTGGCAGGTGTAGAAAGCGTAAAAGTGCATTTGGAAGCAGCCAAAGTAGATATAGCGTTTGATAATGAAAAAGTATCACTTGAAAAAATAAAAGAAACAATCGATGATCAAGGCTACGATGTCGAGTAAGTGAAAAGAGTGCTTCTAAAGCACTTCTTTTTTACAAAAAAATATACCCCATAGCGGTATAGGAGGCGGGATGATGTGAGCAGCCATATTAAAGAAACAAGTATGCAGATTTCAGGCATGACTTGCGCTGCCTGTGCAACCAGGATTGAAAAAGGGTTAAACAGAATGGAAGGCGTGGAGGAAGCCACCGTTAATTTGGCTCTTGAGAAATCAGTCATTAAGTATGATTCAGAAAAATTAAGCAACCAGGACTTTGAAAAGAAAATTCAAGATCTTGGCTATTATGTAGTGAAAGAGAAAAAGGAATTTACGATTACTGGCATGACCTGTGCTGCCTGCGCTACCCGAATTGAAAAAGGGTTAAATAAGTTGGATGGAGTGAGCATGGCTAATGTGAATTTGGCGCTTGAAAATGCGACCGTTGAATATGATCCTTCCGAAGCCTCACCAGTTGATATCATTCAACGAGTGGAGAAGTTGGGGTATGGGGCGGTCATCAAGGAAGATAATATGGATTCAGTGGATTTCCGTCAGAAAGAAATTCAAAAACAAAAGAATAAATTCATCTTTTCCGTCATCTTATCTTTTCCCTTGTTATGGGCAATGGTAAGCCATTTTAGTTTTACTTCGTTTATCTATATGCCTGATTTCCTCATGAATCCTTGGGTGCAAATGGCATTTGCCACCCCCGTGCAATTCATCATTGGAAAGCAGTTTTATGTTGGTGCTTATAAAGCCTTGAAAAATAAAAGCGCCAATATGGATGTATTGGTCGCAATGGGAACATCTGCTGCCTATTTTTACAGTGTCTATCAGGCGATCATCTCAAGCGGTTCCCATCACAATACAGCACAACTTTATTTCGAAACTAGTTCGATTCTTATCACCCTCATTCTTTTAGGGAAGCTTTTTGAAGCAAAAGCAAAAGGGCGTTCTTCCGAGGCCATCAAAAAATTGATGGGGCTTCAGGCCAAAACGGCATTGGTGTTAAGAAATGGGGAAGAACGGGAAATACCACTTGAAGAAGTCATTGTAGGGGATACGGTTTTGGTGAAGCCGGGTGAAAAGATCCCTGTCGATGGAGAAGTGGTCGAAGGGAACTCTGCAGTCGATGAATCCATGTTAACGGGTGAGAGCATTCCGGTGGATAAAACAATCGGGGATCCTGTGATTGGATCAACATTGAATAAAAATGGTTTTCTCCAAATGAAAGCGACAAAGATCGGAAAGGATACAGCTCTTTCTCAAATCATCAAAGTCGTCGAGGATGCGCAAGGGTCCAAAGCTCCGATTCAACGTCTTGCTGACCAAATTTCCGGTGTCTTCGTTCCTATCGTTGTCGGTATCGCCCTTTTAACTTTTCTTGTTTGGATTATAGGGGTTAGCTCTGGAGAATTCACACCAGCTTTTGAAGCGATGATTGCAGTGCTAGTCATAGCCTGTCCATGTGCTTTAGGTCTGGCCACCCCCACATCCATCATGGCAGGATCAGGTCGGGCCGCCGAATTCGGTATTTTATTTAAAGGCGGGGAACACTTGGAAACCACTCACCATATTGATACGGTCATTTTGGATAAAACGGGAACGGTAACGAATGGTGCCCCTGTGTTAACCGATGTCCTCATCGAGAATGGTATGGAGGAAGAACAGTTTTTATCTCTAATCGGTGCAGCTGAAAAACAATCCGAACACCCTCTTGCCCAATCAATCGTTCAAGGAATTCAAGCAAGACAGATATCACTTGCTGTGGTTGGGGAATTCGAAGCGATTCCTGGTTATGGGGTGAGGGCTATAGTGGATCAAAAAGAGTTATTCATCGGAACGCGAAAATTGATGAAGCAAAATAACGTGGATATTACAAAGGCGCTAACAGCGATGGAAGAACTTGAAGAGCAAGGGAAAACCGCAATGCTCGCTAGCATTGAAGGTGAATATGCAGGGCTTATTGCTGTTGCGGATACGATAAAAGATACCTCGCTAAAGGCGATTAAGAGGTTAAAAGCAATGAATATCCAGGTCATCATGATAACAGGTGATAATCAAAGAACAGCAAATGCCATCGGCAATCAAGTGGGCATTGATCAAGTGATTGCAGAAGTACTTCCTGAAGGGAAAGCAGAGGAAGTTGAAAAACTGCAGGCCGCCGGTAAAAAAGTGGCAATGGTCGGGGATGGGATAAATGATGCACCAGCACTTGCACTTGCTGATATTGGAATGGCTATCGGGACCGGGACGGACGTAGCCATGGAAGCTGCTGATATCACTTTGATCCGTGGTGATTTGAACAGTATTGCAGATGCAATCCTCATGAGCAGGAAAACGATGCGAAATATCAAACAAAACTTATTCTGGGCATTTGCCTATAACGTAATCGGAATACCAATTGCGGCAATCGGACTGCTTGCCCCGTGGTTAGCGGGTGCTGCCATGGCTTTCAGTTCTGTATCGGTCGTATTAAATGCTCTGCGCCTTCAACGGGTAAAGCTCTAAAAAATCATATAACCATAAAAAGAAGGCATTGGTAATTTTCAATGCCTTTTTCTATCTTAATGACTAAATGTCTCGTGAGTTGGATTTGCCATTCCATACAAATAAAAAGCCGATGATTCCTTGGCTCTGGAATGAACTTTAGTATATTTACAGCGATCCCTACTTGGTGTTCCTTTATTTTCCAGGTTGCCATACCGAGCTTATTTTAAACAGTAAAATACATAATCTGTAGGTACGCCACGCTCGCCTTGTTGGTGGAGCATCGCTGACACATTACCCCGGTGATAGGTTCCATGGTTCACTACATGATGAATGAGGTCGGCAAGTATAAACTCACAAACTCCCATTTTGGGGTGTTCGGTTACTATGGTCCGTTCCAGATCAGGCTGCGTAGCAAGAAAATCGTAATAATCCTTTGCAAGTCCATCATAGCACGATTCTAGTTCATTTATTGAAACTCCATCCACTTCTTCCCGCCGCCGTGCAACTTTCTTAAAAGTATCTTGAATGGTGCTTCCTTTCATTATCTCCAACCAAGTGATATCTGTTGCGTAAAGGTGAACCAGGACGTCCTTAATGGATGGAAAGACACTTTTTATCGTGTCGCCATAGACTCCGTCCGGTAATTGTTTTATGTTCTGGAAAACTTGCTGGTTAGCCCAAACGTGGTAATCATACATTTTCTTGGCACGGTTCTTTTCCATTTTCTAAACTCCTTCCATTGTTACTTAACCCATTTCGACAATACTTAAAGAATACCTTTTTCAAATCTGCTAAAAATCTTGATATTAAATAGGGGGATTTTCCTGAAAAAAGTAAAAGAAATGCTGAATGTTCCTGATGGCAAACATTCCTCATAGTTCCCATTTCTAATCCTCCGGTTTTATTCTAAATATGCTCAATTATTAATCCAGCAACTTTCTATTGATAAACACGTACATAATTGTTAAAAAGACAAATATGGCTAGGATAAGAATTGTACGTTCATAATGATAGTTGATCATGCTGTATTTGGAGGACTTAATCGAATTGTATTCGTGCCATTGAAATGGACATTGGCCGTATTTGCAAGACATTCATGGTTACCTGCGGCATGTATAATGTATCAGGTGATTAAGGTTGGCATTCCGACTAAAAGCGGTGTTTCAGGGGAATCATGGGGGCAGTCCCTGTGAAATGAGGGGTTGGAATTTATGGCAGCGTTTTCTCTAGTTTAGATAACCATTGTTATAGCTTTATTTTTTCAAAATATACTATTATTAGAAGTGTAGGCCAAGGCATCAGTCTTTTCTATTTTTTATGATAGGAACAAAGTCTGAATCAAATGAAGATGAATCCTGGGTACTTTGTGGGTTAAGCGTTTAACGCTAAACCTTTTTTCAAAGCTAATAAAGTCAGTATGCGATGGCTGACCATCCTGGGGAAAAAATGTCCATGTAGACAAGGATTCCTTTTTGCTACCATATATCGCGAAAAATAGAAAATTGGATATGGTGGGAAGTAAATGCCCTGTCACAGTGCATTGTCAAAATTCATAAATGCATACAAAAGTTCAATTAATAAAAAAAGAATTTCCAAAATTTCAAAATGATTTTTGGAGTTGTTGCTCTCTAGTGACTGATAGTTATTCTGTTAGTTTACATAAAATATTTTATCCTGAAAAAAGGAAGATTTTGAGGCGTTAGTTCAACAATATAAACATTATTTTGATTCAATAGAGTTTTTTAGAAGGTATCTGATAATTTGTCCCATGCAAATACCTCCTTATTTACATACCATGATAAAGGATGCTATCCTACTATTGCAATTACAGTTGATTCATCAATGTTGCGTTGACCACTGTTATGGGGGTCTACCCACTTTTAATATTCTTGCAGTAGAGACAAAGTAAATGATTAAGGGTTTCTCAAGTGGGCAATTTCACAGACATAAAGTAACAATAAATGGATAGATATGCAACTAATTGTTAATCAGGGATGAATAGCATAAATAGAGATTAGAAGTACCATTAATCATGCGAACAACTTGAAAAGCTGGCAAGGTCAAAGAACATGACATTACAGAAGTTGTGTTACAGATTGAAAAACACAATCTTTTAAACTTATGAGAGTCTTGATACTGTTTCTGAATTAATTTGTTAGAAAAATAGAACCGTCATTAATTCCAATCATGGATGGCAAGCGGATAGTTTAGTCTTTAACTGACGAGGGCTGATTTTTGGGATTTAAGAATGTAAAAATTCTTTCTATTTGAAATTATCGTTAATAATAATAACTCTTATCGAGAGGTGGAAAAAAATGAAAGCAGATGCCGTTTTTGAAGGTGGGGGGGCCAGGGGAATTGCTTTTATTGGAGCGATTCAAGCAATGGAAGAGGAAAAAGTAGAATGGGAAAGACTTGCTGGGACATCAGCAGGAGCAGTAATAGCTGCTCTTTTGGCCAGTGGTTATAAAAGCCATGAAATTAAAGAACGTTTTAGTGAAATCAATTACTCAAAGCTTCGAGGCAGGACAATTCTGAATCGAATTCCCATTTTGGGATTCCTTTTGGAACTTATGGTTCATCTCGGGATTTACAAAAACGATTATTTGGAAACATGGGTGGATTCTCTTCTTTCAGAAAAAGGGATTAAGACATTCGCGGATCTTCCAGATGGAAAGTTGAAGATAATTGCTTCTGATGTTTCGAATGGCCAAATGCTTATTTTGCCAGATGATTTGGAGCGCTATGGGATGTCTCCTGCTGATTTAAAAGTTTCAACTGCCGTAATGATGAGTGCCTCCTTACCATTTTTCTTCCGTCCGGTTATTTGGAAATCAAAAGACCGGAAAAAATCCTACATTTTAGATGGTGGCTTACTTAGTAACTTCCCAATATGGATATTTGATACAGACAATCCTCGCTTTCCAACATTCGGATTCCATTTTGTGAAAGATGAAGTTAACGTAGATCCAGTTATACCAACGCCAATCCACCTTTTCAAAAATATATTTAAAACGATGCTTCAAGCCCATGATTTACGATATATGAACGAAGAAACGATCGAACGCACGATTCAAATTCCTACTGGCGGCATCAACGCAACGGATTTTGAACTGAATGAGGATGAAATCGACTTTCTCTATAAATCAGGCTATACTTCTGCAAAGGAATTTTTGTCGAAATGGGATTTTGAACAATATAAGGTCAAACGCATGCAAAGAGTAAAAAATAAGTAGGGAAAACTATATGCTATCGTTTCAAAAGGGTGAAAGCGAGGGACAAGGAGCTGTTATGACGGCTCTTTTTCTAATTGAACTAACGAATCAATAGTTTAATATGAGGCATAGTGGCCTTGAGCTAAGTGTAATTATAGTGAATATTAAAGAGAATTCAAAATTAATTCCATCTGTTATTACCTAAAGCTATCGTGACCCCATGAAGTTAATTGAATCATTATATGAATACATCGAGATATTGAGGAAAGAATTAATAACTACCGGATTGATATATGGATTAACCTCACCTGAAACATTACATAAAAGCCAAGAACTGGATAAACTATTAAATTTACTTGGTCATGAAAAAGAACCGAAGGGTTTTCAATATATCTAAAACAGGAATGATACTTGATTTGGGCTTCTCCAATGCAAAATCCCTCAAGTACTTCTATTTTTCTTATGAAACTATTATTACATAAATTAGGATGTTTTTAAATATAAAGTAAGTGTTTACTTAATTGGATTAAAAATAACCCATAGCAGTTATTTGTAACGATTAAATAAATGATTCATTAAGAAAAATAGGTTGAAAGAATTACGTTATATGTAAAAAGTTTGTAGGTCCATGTAAATGCATGAGTGAATCAGATCTTTTTTAATGTTTAAAGAGATCCATAAGTCCTGCATGAAAATCCCTAATTGGAAATTTGTTGATTTACATTTATTCATATACCTTTAAAAGGGCCATACTATACTTGAACCAGATTCAAATAATAGGAGGGAAAGATCAATGAATAATGAAAGAGCAATGGATGATTTAATTAAGAATTGGAGCGAATTAGGTAAGAACATGGACCGCCGAAACTTTATCCAGGGAGCAAGTAAGCTTGCCGGACTTTCATTAGGTCTTGCCCTTGCCCAATCAATAGGCGGCATTGAAGTGAATGCTGCCCCGAAATTCAGTGATTATCCATTTACTCTTGGTGTAGCTTCAGGTGATCCGCTCTCGGATAGTGTTGTTTTATGGACAAGGCTGGCACCTGATCCGTTAAATGGAGGAGGTATGCCACAAGAAGCCATTTCCGTTAAATGGGAAGTGGCAAATGATGAAAACTTCAGAAAGGTCGTACAACAAGGCAAGGAAATAGCTAGGCCGGAACTTGGCCATTCCGTTCATGTGGAAGTAAGCGGGTTAAAACCGGATAAGGTTTATTTTTACCGTTTTAAAAGTGGAGGGGAAGTAAGTCAAACTGGGAAAACGAAAACACTTCCGCCAATCGGTTCAAGTGTTTCAAGCCTGTCATTCGCTTTTGTTTCATGCCAGCAATTTGAGCATGGTTATTATACGGCATATAAACATTTGGCAAAAGAAGATTTGGATCTTGTCTTTCACCTTGGCGATTACATATATGAGTACGGACCAAATGAATATGTTGCTTCTACAGGCAATGTCCGTGTACATAACAGTCCGGAAATCATTACTCTAGAGGATTATCGAAATAGATACGCACAATACCGCTCTGATACTCATTTAAAAGCGGCACACGCTGCTTTCCCATGGGTCGTGACTTGGGATGATCATGAAGTTGAAAACAATTATGCAAATGTCATTCCGGAAAAAGGACAATCGGTTGAAGCATTCATCAAGAGAAGGGCAGCCGCTTATCAGGCTTATTATGAGCATATGCCCCTTCGTAAATCTTCCTTGCCGAAGGGAGCGGATATGCGGTTATACCGAAATTTCACTTATGGCGACCTGGCCTCTTTCTTTGTACTGGATTCACGTCAATACAGGGATGATCAGGCAAACGGCGATGTCAGTTCACCGCAAACGCCGGAGTCACTTGACCCGAATCGTACATTACTAGGTCGAGAGCAGGAACAGTGGCTAACTGATAATCTTTTGAAATCAAAAACAAAGTGGAATGTGCTGCCACAGCAGATTTTCTTTGCACAACGGAATTATGGAACACCTACCGCTCCCAAATTCAGCATGGATTCTTGGGATGGTTACCCGGCTGCACGTGATCGTTTGATTGATGTAATTAAAAGTAATAATATAGAAAATTTGGTCGTGTTGACCGGTGATGTACATGCAAGCTGGGCAGTCAATTTAAAGGCGGATTTCAATGATCCAAATTCAAGGATTTTCGGTGTGGAGTTTGTCGGCACATCCATCACATCCGGTGGAAACGGAGCAGATAAGCGTGCAGATACGGATAAAATATTAAGCCAGAATCCACATATCAAGTTCTTTAATGATTACCGGGGGTATGTCCGATGCAAATTAACACCAGAACAATGGAAGGCGGATTACCGTGTAGTTCCTTTCGTGACAGATCCAGGAGCGGATATATCGACAAGAGCATCTTTTGTGTTTGATAAGGATCAAGCTGGACTAAGAAAGGTTGCGTCAGCAACGGTTACGGAAGGGATCCAAAAAACGAAAGAAGTCGAGGAAGATCGGACACGGGCCCATAATCGCGCACATGAAAGACAAAGAATGAACAAGCAGCGGAAAGTCACTAATTGATAGAAAGACAAGGAAATGTGAATGGAAAAATACTTGTACAATGATTGGAGTGAATGAGAATGCTTTCTAATATTGGGATACCTGGTCTGGTCATCGTCCTCGTGATTGCACTGATTATTTTTGGCCCGTCCAAGCTGCCGGAAATCGGCCGTGCATTTGGTCGAACTTTATCCGAATTCAAAAGTGCAACCAAAGGATTGGTGAATGATTCAGATAAAGAGGATGAAAACGAGAATAAAGCTGCGTTAAAAGCCGTTAAAAAAGAGGGATGAATTTAATGGGATAAAGCGGGCGGAAAGACTCGCCTGCTTCTTTTCATGAGAAGAGTTCAAGGGATAATCGATTTAGCAATTCTAATACTTATATATGGCTTGTAAATTGCAAAAAGGAGGGGTGAAAGTGGAGAGCAAGGATTTACACGTTATTGAGCATATGGAGGAACTCCGAAGCAGAATCATTAAAACACTGATAGGTTTTCTTGTTTTTTTCATAGTGAGTTTCTTATTCGTACAGGATATTTATGAACTGCTCATTAAGGATTTAGATGGGAAGCTTGCCGTGCTCGGCCCAAGTGACATCCTGTGGGTATATATGATAATTGCTGCGGTTTGCGCAATAGCTGCAACGATTCCGCTAGCTGCCTATCAGTTATGGCGTTTTGTGGCTCCTGCATTGAAACCGGAAGAGAGAAGAGTTACATTCCGGTTCATTCCTGGGCTGTTCATCTTATTCATCACAGGTATCTCATTTGGATATTTTGTGTTGTTTCCAATAGTGCTGGGTTTCCTAACTTCCCTATCAGCCGGGCAATTCGAGATGATGTTCACAGCTGAAAAGTATTTTCGGTTCATGATTAATTTGATCTTACCATTTGGGATTTTATTCGAAATGCCGCTTGTGGTCATGTTCCTGACCAGATTGGGAATCATTAATCCAACAGTGTTGAAAAAGTCTCGTAAGATTTCTTATTTCGTCCTGGTCATCATCTCTATCCTGATTACGCCTCCTGATATGATTTCGGACATTTTGGTTATCGTCCCTTTGCTTGTGCTTTATGAAGTGAGTGTGCAGCTGTCCAATATGGTTTATCGAAAAAGGCTCATGAAAGATAAGTCAGCATTACCTGTAACATGAAATGGTTAGCTGATATTGAAAAAAACATTTCTTGGGAAATAGTCAATGGAACACTAAAAAGTTGAGGGACGTAATTCCCTCAACTTTTTTACTGCGGAATAATATTTGATGGATCACTTTTTAATCCCTTTTTTGTCAGGTTCCCCTATCTCTTGGATTTGGCAGCTGTGGAATTCGAACTAAGTCAATGGAGACAATCATTAGAATGAGTGAAGGTTAATACGGCGTCTTTACTATGTAAAGTCCTTCATGAAAGTGTCTGATCTTTCAGGTGAAACCGGTATATACATAGTCTATAACTTGTAATATAACCTGTAGAAAGTACGGGAATTGAAAATTCAAATCATTTATTTGGAATCATATTCATTTAGGTAAATCAAAGTCTTCTGTATAGCATTTCAAGGAAATCATAAGTTACATAGTTGGACAAAAGGCCTGCAATACCTAAAGGATTATAAGTGGCATGTTTTATTTTATTTATTAGAAGGAGAGGGTATTATGGTTAGCGAATAATTGTAATCACTTGACATAAAACAGCCAATCTTAATTTCGCCCAATCATTTTAAACAAAATACCACTATTACAAGAAACCCCAATATGAATAAGGTAAGGGGTCATTTCAAAGGAAGCATTATTAAATCTGTGATTGTAAAGCTGAATGATTCGAAAAAATTGAATGGAGAAATGAATGTTGATTGCATCGTTCAAGTATAAATATAATCTAGGAGGGGAAAGCATTATCAAAATATTGAAAGGGGGGGGGTGAGATTTATGAGGGATTTAATGAAAATTATCGCAGGAAACATTTCCATGACCTTTGCCTATGCTTATTTAATCATTCCCAATGAAATTATTAATGGAGGTGTAACTAGCTCGGCATTACTATTGCATGCATTATCAGGTTATAATATTGCCATCCTCGCCAATTTAGTTACAGGATTACTGTTAATCATTTGTTTAGTTTTTCTGGGGAAAGAGTACTTTTTTAAGTCAATTGTAAGTTCCCTTAGCTATATGCTGTTCTTCAATTTTTTTTATTCATTGAGTATTGATTTTGATATGAATATCGTTCTAGTGATTATTATTTCATCGATTTTGATAGCGATAGGATACTATTTATGCATAACAGCAAATGCCTCCACTGTTGGTTTTGACGTGCTCGCTTTAATTTTACATCATAAAAATGAAAAAATAGATATTGCAGCGACAATAAGAATCATTAATCTTATCGTTCTTATATTGGGCTTTCTTGTTTACGGTTACACATCGATTATTAAAGGAGTTGCGTATACATTGATTTTCTCATGCCTTTTAAAGAAAATGCTGGATAGGAAGCAGAAGGCAGTAATGATAGGAAGGGATAGTGTGTTCGATGAAACTTCCAATGTGAAAGATGTAAAATGAAAAAATTTGAGGTTAGCAAGGGCCGCCATTTATTTAATTTTGTCATCGAAATATTCTGATTTTATTATACACATAGAAAGTGGTACTAACATCATGACGTAGTGATGTTGTATCCACTTTAAATTTCAAAATAGCCTTAGGGAAGGAGGAATAGTGATATAGAACCTTAAGTTCATAGCGTCATCTCCTGTATTGTTTGAAAATGCCATGTTTCCAAGTTCCTACTATCTTTGTGAAAGTGTAAAGGACAAGCAGCTGAAAAGCCTTGTTTTTTCATTCTAGTAGCGATTTAGTTGATTCCCCAAAAAATTGAAAGTTGGTGGAGGATTTGAAAAATCAAAACTCCAAGCAGCGCAACTGCTCCCACTTACACGCTAATCTCCGAGCAATTCATTCAGTTCTTTCTCACGCTCCACAAACTCTCCAGAAAATTCCGCCAGATTATCTTCAAAAATCATTCACAAACTTAGCAATTTCACCTGTATGGCGCCGAATCCCCTGAGCATCATTCATCACAATCACGGCAAACATGTGCAAGCGATGTCTCCGTATACAACCAGCCTCTATTCGCTGCCACAGAGGATTAGTGTGAACTCGGCATGCCACCTGTTGTGAAGGCCTGCTTCAAATCCCACTTTCCGGTCAGCTTATTATACGTTGAAATTTTCTGCCCTAGCGCAATGCCGATAGCCTCTACCATGGAGCATTTTAAACAAGAACTAGAAGATTATATCCATTACTAAAATCACCGACGAATCAAAGTGAAATTAAAAGGCATGAGCCCGGTAGATTACCGGGTTCATGCCCTAAGGCTGTCTAAGTAAATAAAGTGTCTAACTTTGTGGGTTCACTTAATATGACCGGTTTGTTTCATTTAAATTCCGCCATCTCTTTTAGAGCTCTGATCTTTATTTCTTTTATTTCCTTTACTGTTGTCCCCACTAACAGGAGCTTGTCCGTGTAATTGCGGTGAATTTTGATTTTGGCTGCCTTTATTAAATTTTTTTGTCATGTTTCACATCTCCTTTCTTATTTCAAATATAGTTTGTCCCCTTTTGGACAGTCATATCAGGTGATATTCCGACCAATCCATTCTCACCTAAATATAATGAAGAATCCGAACAATAATAAGGATATGGCAAATAATTGGATTCTCCTTTCAGGCTTGCTTTTTTCCGGGGGAAGTCTTTTTTTCATAATAATATTTATAGGATTGGTCCCTTAAGGAAAATCTATAACTGAAGATTATTAACAAGGGTGTTAAGGGTGGCTATGGAATGAATAAGATCAAGGATATAAATCCGGAAGATTTAAAAAAGATACAGAATGTAACCGAGCGAATGTCTTTCACAAAAAACTTCAGGTCTGCTACTGCTGAAGAATGGTTTGTTTTTATTCCCGGCTTTAAGGATCCAGTTACTGGAGGCGCTGCTGGAAAGGCTATAGTTCACTACAATCTATATGGAAACAAAGATATGTTCATTAACACAACGGTCATTCTGGATGACCTTGTCTTATTTGAGGAAGAAAATTTTCAGCTGGTTTACTCCATTTGTGATGAACTTGTAAATCGACTAGTAGGATACGCTGATACACTACTGTCAGTACACGCAGGTTCAAATTCTTATAATGCTGAGTACAAACGATAATGGTCGTAAGAAGGATAGGAGGAAAAACAGTGCATCATAATCTGGTTCAGTCAATAATCGAACATTCAGTCCCGCTTACAAGCGAAGCTGATTGGGATAAGCTCGTTCAACAAGTTGAAAATTCAAAATTTGTTTTGCTGGGAGAGGCATCACATGGAACATCCGAGTTTTACACGGCCCGAGTTGAAATAACAAAAAAACTGATTAAAGAAAAAGGGTTCACCTTTGTAGCCGTTGAAGGCGATTGGCCCGCATGCCAGGCAATTAATAGATATGTTAAAGGTTATGACCTAGTAACTAAATCCGCACAGAATGTGCTTAAAAGTTTTGACCGCTGGCCGACCTGGATGTGGGCAAACGAGGAAATAATAGAATTGATCGAATGGATGAAACAATACAATGAGTCTGGACAAAATCGAACGAAAGTTGGATTTTATGGGATCGATATCTATAGTCTTTGGGAATCCATGGATGAAGTTATCCATTACTTAAAACAAATTGATTCACCTGACCTCGAAGCTGCGAGACAGGCGTTCACATGTTTTGAGCCATTTAATCGGAATAACGAAGAGTACGCAGTTTCGGCAGGCATTTTTTCGGAAGACTGTATAGAGGAAGTAGCCAAATTACTGACAACTATTCAGCGAAAAAAAGAAAAATACCCCCATCACGAAGAATTGAATTTGAATCTTCAAGTGAATGCATTGGTAGCATATAATGCAGAAAATTATTACAGGACAATGGTGGTTCATGATGATAAATCATGGAATATTAGAGATATGCATATGGTGGATGCACTTAATGAAATTATGGATTTTTACGGTTCTGAAGGCAAGGCGATTGTATGGGAACATAATACCCATGTTGGTGACGCCAGCGCTACTGATATGAGAGATTCCGGGATGATTAATGTCGGCCAGGTCATTCGTGAGCAAAACCCAACTGAAGATGTATTTATCACAGGATTCGGAACCTACAGGGGAACTGTAATTGCAGCAGGCGAGTGGGGCATGGATTTTGAAATAAAAACAGTACCCCCAGCAATGAATGGAAGTTGGGAGGAGGCTATGCACCTTTCGGGGGCGTATGATAAGTTGCTCATTTTCACTGATGAAAATCGGCAGCTATTCCAAGATAGGGTTGGACATCGGGCGATTGGGGTTGTATACAGACCGGAATATGAACAATATGGAAATTATGTACCTTCTGTAATGTCAGATAGGTATGATGCATTTGTTTACTTTGATGAGACACAAGCCCTTCACCCGCTTGTTCATGAAAAAGCACCCGTTGTGTAATGAAAAGGCAAAGCCCTTTATAACATTTCCCGTGTTATAAAGGGCTTGAAGTTATTACGGTTCCTTAGTTTGATGGGCATGGGGTGAACCAGAAATACGTGGATTTACCACCTTAAGGAAACCCGAATATGATAAGCCTATTTCCTTGATGAAAAATTACTCACATTTAACACACTTCTTTTATCATTAAAAGATGTGGACCGCCATCTTCCATAAAGATATCGGATGAAGTTTGATAGCCGAGTTTTTTATAAAAACCCTCAGCCTGTGTTTGACCATGTAATTTAACCAGGGATAATCCCTTTTCTTTTGCCATTTCTTCTAACGTTTTTATTATTATTTTTCCAAGACCAAATTTACGGTAAGACTCTAAGATACAAATTCTCTCCAATTTACCTAAACCATCAACAACTCTTAACCTTCCAGTTCCGACCGGTTTTTCATTATAATAAACTAATATGTGTTCACAAAGAGCATTAAGTGTATCAAATTCATCAAATTCACTTTCTAATTGGAAACCTTGTTCCTCGACAAATACTTCTTTTCTGATATGAAAGGCAATTTTTAAATCATTTTCTGTAGTTATTCTCTTAGAATCCAATGGTCTTCATCCCTTTTCTAGATTTATTTAATAAGACAAGTCTATTAAATGTATATCACTTTTATAGTTTAAATGAAATTATTAAATACAACAAAAAGTCAGTGGCTTTTTGAATGAAGGTTATATCCTAATAATAAAGGTGAAACAGACATGATTGCTGAAATTACAAGTACGATAAAAAATGGGGACCTAATGAGCGATCCCCATTTCAGAATGAAGACAAACTCGATGAAAATCGAGTTTGTCTTCATTTTTTTATGGCTTGTTCAATTTTGGAATTTAACAATTATATATAATTTCCTTCAGTCTTTTTTGTTTTAGGCTCTTTTCGTAAAGATTGTTGTTTTTAAAACGAAACTATTTAAGGTTGATTGGAGCGGAAGTGCGAGACTCCTGCGGGAGCAGCGGGACAGGTGAGACCCCACAGGCGTTTACGCCGAGGAGGCTCACCGCCCGCCCCGCGGAAAGCGAGCATCTGGAGGGGAAATCAACCACACCGCACTACTTGGTAAATAGCAACAAAGTATGCGAAAACAGCCTTGTTTTAAAATAGGTTGTTTAATCTACAATAAAGTTGTTTAAAAATTATTTCGTAACCGGCATTCTACCGTTTCTTAAACAACTTATTTTTGAAATGAGCATATGCTCTCAGTGAAAACGTAAAATAAAAAAACTTTAAGATGAGAATCAAGACAGTTGATCACGTAAGAATACACCTTGATGTCACTACACCGTTTTTCTTATTCAACAACCGGGCTTTTATTGAGTGAAGATCAGAGAAGTGATTAAACTTTTGTAATAAAAGAATGTTTGAATATATTAAGGGCGGTTTGGGCGGTTTTGATCGATTTTTTTTTCAAAACATGTTTTTCTGTTGACATTTTAAGGAGATAAGGAATAAGATTATAATAAAGTTGCGCAAAGTAAACTTTTTATCTTCAAGGAAATAAATTTTGTTAGGGGAATGAAACATGTCCGATGTAAAAATGTTGCGACTGTCAGATTGTAAACCAGGAGATCACGTTCTTATAAAATCATTATCATTAGAAGGGACCATGAGAAGAAGATTATTGGATCTTGGATTTGTAAAGGGATCTGAAATTACAGTAATCCAAAGAAGTCCACTTGGAGATCCAATGGCATTTCGAGTAAGTGACACAACTATTGCATTACGAAAGGAAGAAAGTTCTAAGATTCATGTAGAGAAATTAGGAGGTGCATAAGAGATGAGCGTTTACAGAATTGCTCTTGCGGGGAACCCGAATACTGGGAAAAGCACATTGTTTAATTTGTTGACAGGGTTACGCCAGCACACCGGAAACTGGCCTGGTAAAACGGTTATCCGCGCAGAGGGGGAGTTTACTCATAATGATACTGAGTACACCATTGTAGATTTACCTGGTACTTATTCTCTTTATTCCAATTCCGTAGATGAAGAAGTAGCCCGTGATTACATTATTTTTGATAAGCCAGATGTGACGCTTGTCGTTCTAGATGCAACGTCATTAGAACGGAATATGAATTTAGCTCTTCAAGTAATGGAGATGACAGACCACGTCGTTGTTTGTTTGAACTTAATGGATGAAGCCCAGAAAAAAGGAATTAAGATAAATAGTGAGATGATTAGTAAAAAGCTTGGTACTCCGGTAGTGAAAGTTTCGGCAAGAAATAAAACAGGAATCAAGGAATTGTTAGATATAGTCCATGAAATGGCAAAAGGAAATGTACCGACAAATCCATATCGCATGACCTATTCAGATGATATTGAAGCAAAAATTGAAGAGCTTGCTCCGAAGGTAAGACAAATGATCGGGGATGAATTTCCAGTTCGTTGGATCTCTTTGCGTTTATTAGATGGTGATGAAAGGATTCTCAACTCGTTAAATACCTACTTACAAAAAAAGAAAAAAAGGAAAGGAGGATTTAATAATGTCTCAATCAAAGCAACCATTTGAGGGAGAGGAGTCTCTTGTCTATTTATTCAACTATGCTAAAGGCATGGCGAGTGATAACCTTCGAGATGAAATTGTTGAAAACATATATACAACAAGTAGAGGAATATGCAAAGAAGTCGTAAATTATAAAAATAAAGAAAGAATTCATTCAGAAAAGGTAGACAAAGTTTTAACTTCACCCATTTGGGGATTTCCGATTATGCTTGCTATGCTTGGCGCTGTATTCTATCTGACAATTGCTGGAGCGAATGTCCCTTCAAGTATGCTTGCACAGGGATTTGCATGGATGGAAGGACAATTAACCTTGCTCTTTAATGCTATGAGTGCACCAGATTGGCTACATGGTGTCCTAGTTCTCGGTTTCTTTAGAGGTACAGGGTGGGTTATTAGCGTAATGCTTCCTCCGATGGCCATTTTCTTTCCAGCATTTGCTTTATTGGAGAACTACGGTTATCTACCACGCATTGCTTTTAATATGGATCGTCTCTTTAAGAAAGCAGGAGGTCATGGTAAGCAATCAATAACGATGGCAATGGGATTCGGTTGTAACGCAGCTGCCATTATGTCAACGAGAATCATTGAATCTCCAAGAGAACGGATGCTTGCGATTTTGACTAATAACTTTGTTCCATGCAATGGTCGTTGGCCGACGCTTATTTTGTTAGCTTCTCTCTTTATGGCAGTTGGATATACTGGCGGTATGGCTCCCCTTGTCACAGCATTTGTCGTAATGTCAATGGTGTTAGTCGGGATTGTCGTGACGCTTACTGTTTCTTGGGTGCTATCAAAAACAGCGCTAAAAGGAGTGCCGACTCATTATACACTTGAGTTACCACCGTATCGTCGACCGAAAATCTGGAATACGGTATTACGCGTAAGTATCGATAAATCTTGGTATGTTTTAAAAAGAGCTGTAATCGTCGCAGCACCAGCTTCAATATTAACTTGGATCGTAGCCAATATTTATATCGGTGATACAAGTATTCTCATGTATTTCGTTAACTTTTTAGATCCTTTTGGGCAAGCACTTGGCATGGATGGTTTCATCATGGCAGCCTTTATCCTTGGGTTGCCAGCCAACGAAATTGTCATTCCAATCTTAATTATGGCCTATTTGTCCCAAGGCGCGATGTTAGAGCTTGATGATTTAACCGAACTTAAAGAAGTATTTGTTAGCCACGGATGGACCTGGTTAACTGCCTTGAACATGATGCTATTTTCATTACTTCATTACCCTTGTGGAACGACTCTTGTTAATATTTATAAAGAAACAAAAAGCAAGAAATGGACGTTCATGTCCTTTGCTATTCCTACTGTAATTGCTATTACGGTAACATTCTTAGTGGCTACCTTTGTCAAAGCAATGGGTTGGGTATAAATACAAAGAGACTAGCTACCATAATAGAATTTATATATTCAAGGAGATATGATAATCACTTAATAATGAGTTTCTTGTTAAAGTAATGGGGATTTGTCATTAATAAAAGTGCAGCCAACATAAAGAAACTGATATTCCATAATAAGGCGCTTTAATGGAACAAGGAACATAAAAATGATCAAACTTTTTTCAAAACACACTCTTTCTTTTTGGGAAAACCTCGTAATTTACCAATTGTGTTTTTTTATTTCGTAAATTGATACGAGTGGTGTGGCAATGGCAAACGTAATCGCAAACGCAGAAACGAGTGTACCTACTTTTGGGATTTGTCATATGGAGACTCGAGGAAATATCGGTTAAGATCCCGATGATAACAAATTCGCTTGTCCCGAGAACAAATGTTAATAAAGTAAGTGTTTTAAGATGAGTAGCCAATGTCGCTTGGATAATTCTGTGGCGTGAATAAATACCTCTTTTCTTAGATCAATGTGAATCTGTCAGAGGGTAGATAAACAATCTAACTATCATACCATAAAAACATTTTTACGAGGAAAACCCATGCTTAGTTATCGTTGATTATTTCTTGCTAAAAAGCTTGTACCTGAATCATTCACTAATTTTACCGTAACCTGTTTTGTTTTAAAACAAAAAAAGAATCCAAAAAGAATTAATAAGGAAAAGCATAAGGGTAACAATATAATAAAAATATAATACTCTAATATCAGGGAGAAAACATAAATCAAACAAAAAGGATGGGATCCTGATGGTTGATGAAAATAAGCAAAAAAACAAACGGGAACAATGGAAAAAGAAAGTTATGGATAATCTGAAGAGGGAAGCTGTCAAAAATATCATAGCAAGAACGGGAGACATAGCAAGATTAGATGCTAAAGTCAATAATACTTACACTGTATACATCAAGGATGGAAGGATGATAAAGCAACCTACAAATGGGAAGTGTGTTGTCATTAATGGAAAAATCCAAGCTTGAAATTTTTGAAGGAATAGAGAATATACATTATTATAGAATTCGAAGGTATGTAGCGGTTGGACCACAGTAATTGGTGCAAGGCCATAACAAAGTTCATAGTGCTAACGTGCATGGTAAGCTTTCTGGAACCAAGATAGTGTAATAGATCTTGAGGTCCTTACTTTTATGAGCTCTAATTTGATTAGATTTGGTACATTTGAAGTGTGCGACCGAGCAGATCGAACTAGAAACCCACATACAGGAGGAGAAATACAAATTGCTGCTTCCGTTTCCTGCTTTTAAACCAGGTAAGGAATAGAGGCGGTTATATAAAAATTAATAGTTGTATAGCGTAAAAAAAATACTCTGGGGATGAGATATTCTCCAGAGTATTTTTTTCTTTAAGTAAGTTTTTGTACGGTGGTGTGAGAGGTCAGAGGCTAGGCGCTAGGCGCCTCCTCATACTCGATTCATTATCCAGCTACATTTTCAGTAAACTGACTATTGTAAAGATCTGCGTAGAAACCATTTACTTCTAATAGTTCTGAATGCGTTCCTTGCTCAATCACTTTTCCTTGATCCATAACTAGAATCAAATCTGCATCCTTAATCGTTGAGAGACGATGGGCAATGACAAAGCTAGTCCGTCCTTCCATTAGTCGGTTCATCGCCTTTTGGATAAAGACTTCGGTCCGAGTGTCCACACTCGACGTCGCTTCATCCAATATCATGATTGGTGGATCTGCAAGAACAGCTCGTGCGATTGTCAAAAGCTGCTTTTGTCCTTGTGAGATGTTCGAAGCTTCTTCGTTCAAAACTGTCTCATAACCATCTGGCAGTGTCCGAATGAAATGATCGGCATGTGCCGTACGAGCAGCTGTAAAAATTTCTTCATCTGTTGCTCCATTTTTTCCATAAGCGATATTGTCCTTAATCGTGCCATTAAAGAGCCAGGTATCTTGAAGCACCATCCCAAAGTTCTTACGGAGGTCATTCCGGGACATATTCCGTGTATCAAGACCATCAATTTTAATCTTTCCGCCATTGAGTTCATAAAATCTCATCAAGAGATTTATCATAGTCGTTTTTCCAGCACCAGTCGGTCCAACAATGGCGACCGTCTGTCCAGACGAGACATCGATGTTCATATCTTTAATTAACATTTCTTCCCCATATCCAAAGTCTACATGTTCAAAAGTGACAGCACCATTTGCTCTCTTTATATTAGCTGTGGTTTTTTCTTTCACTTCCTCTTCTTCATCAAGTAGCTCAAAGACACGCTCAGCTGCTGCAACCGTCGACTGAATAATGTTTGCGATGTTGGCTGTTTGTGTGATCGGCTGGGTGAACTGCTTTGAATATGTGATGAATGCTTGAATATCACCAATTGAGATCGAACGTTGCGTTACCAATATTCCGCCGACAACGCTGATGAGGACATAGCTCAAATTTCCGATAAAAAACATCATGGGCATGATGATACCAGAAATAAACTGTGCCTTTCTTCCCGCTTTATACAATTCTTCATTAACCTTAGTAAACTGGGCACTTGCCTTTTTTTCATGTCCGAATGCTTTAACGACTTGATGGCCAGTATACATCTCTTCAATGTGCCCATTTAATTGTCCAAGTGTACGCTGTTGATCGGCAAAATGTTTTTGGGATCTTTTTAAAATAGGCCGGATTGCAAATATTGACAAAGGTAAGCTGACAATCGAGATTAATGTCAATAACGGGCTAATGGAAAGCATCATGATGATAATCCCCAAAATCGTGACGATTGATGTGATGAACTGCGTTAAGCTTTGTTGAAGGGTGCTCCCTATTGTATCAATATCATTTGTCATTCGGCTAAGTGTTTCCCCGTTTGGGCGTCCTTCAAAATATTTGAGAGGAAGTTTCTCGAGCTTTTTATTAACATCTTCCCGTAGATCATATACCGTTTCTTGTGCAACACTGGACATAATGTATTGTTGCACATAGTTGAAAAGGCTGCTTAAGACATACAGTCCAGCAAGTAGTAGAAGAATCTGGCCAATTTTATCAAAATTAATAGCTGCTCCAGGTATTCCTTGAAATTTCCCGTAAGCTCCTTCGAATAATTCCGTAATCGCCGTTCCCATGATTTTTGGTCCGACAATCATGAAAATCGTACTCATGATTGCAGCGAAGAACACGGCAATCAATTTATTGCGCCGCGGTTTTAAATAGGATAAGAGGCGTCTTAGTGTTCCTTTAAAATCTTTTGCTTTTTGACCCATCATCATCATGTTACCGCCACCAGGACCATGCCCCATCTTGCCGCCGCTTTGAGGTTTTTTTTGATTACTCATGCAATTTCCTCCTCTGAGAGCTGTGATAAGGCGATTTCACGGTATATGTCGTTTGTATTTAGCAATTCTTGATGTGTTCCCATACCTGCAATGTGTCCTTTGTCCAACACAATGATTCGGTCAGCGTCTACGACCGTACTGACACGCTGTGCAACGAGTAGTACCGTCGCATTTTTCGTTTCATCTTTCAGGGCTGCACGGAGGTTGGCGTCTGTCTTGAAGTCTAGTGCAGAAAAACTATCATCAAATATATAAATATCAGGTTTTCTAATAAGTGCCCGTGCAATCGAAAGCCGTTGCTTTTGCCCTCCTGATAGATTTGAGCCTCCTTGTTCGATTTCTGCATGATAGCCGTCTTTCATGTTATTGATAAAATCTTCAGCTTGCGCGATACGGGCTGCATGCTCAATTTCATCTTGTGTGGCGGTTTGTTTTCCAAAGCGAATGTTTTCAGCAATGGTACCTGTAAAGAGGACAGCCTTTTGTGGTACAAAGCCAATTTTTGAACGAACTTCATCTTGAGATGAATGACGAATATCAACACCATTGACACGAATTGTTCCACTTGAAGTATCATAGAAGCGAGGGATCAAATTGACGAGCGTCGTTTTCCCTGAACCAGTTCCGCCGATTATTGCGGTGATTTCACCAGGTCTTGCAGAAAAACTGATATCCGATAATGCAGGTTCTTCTGCCCCTGGGTAATTGAACGTCACATGTTCAAATTCAAGTGTACCGTGTTCACGATCTGCCTTTTCTGTCCCTTCATCTAAGAATGAAGGTTTCATGTCAAGGACTTCGTTTATCCGCGTTGCTGACACAGCCGCACGTGGAACCATAACGAACATCATGGAAGCCATAACAAGTGCGAACATAATTTGCATCACATATTGGATAAAGGCCATTAAGTCCCCGATCTGCATACCGCCGTTATCAATACGAACTCCACCGAACCAAATGATACCAACAACCGTCAAGTTCATGACAAGCATCATTACAGGCATCATGAACGCCATGATTTTATTGACCTTAATCGAGACATCTGTCAATTCTTTATTTGCTTTCTTAAGACGTTCTTTTTCTTGGGTTTCACGATTGAAGGCACGAATGACGCGAATTCCCGTTAAATTTTCTCGTAATACAAGGTTTAACCGGTCTAATCGTTTTTGAACCTTTTGAAAAAGAGGTACACCTTTGTATAGAATAAGCAGGATCGAACCAATCAACAAAGGCATAGTGACGACAATGACAAGGGATAATTTTGCATCCATGGATACTGCCATGATCACTCCCCCGATTAACATGATGGGTGCACTGATTACCATACGAAGCATCATGATAACCACTTGCTGGACTTGTGTTATATCATTGGTAGTCCGTGTAATCAATGACGCGGTACCGACTTCGTCAAATTCTTGTAACGAAAATTTTTCTACATGATTAAAGACTCTCAGCCGGAGATCCCGTCCCATTCCCATTGCCGCTTTGGACGAATAGTAGCTTGCGATTATGGAAGCACAAGCGCCAAGTGCTGAAACTAGCAGCATCAAACCACCGATTTTCCAAATGTAAGGAGTGTCACCTCGAACGACGCCTTTGTCAATAATATCCGCCATGAGTGTAGGTAAAAAGAGGTCCGACATCGATTGAATAAAAACCAGACCGATAACTGCTGAAATAATCCACTTATAAACGGATAAATTTTTCAGTATTTTTATCATTTTGTACACTCTCCTTGTTCTGTTGCTTGAGCTTCTAAAAAGTTTGTAATTAGAAGATGCGTTTCAAGCAACTCTTCAAACTGTTCTTCAGAAAGCAATTCAATCGCCGATTGAAATATTTGGTGGATACTGCCTTCTTGAAAATGAATCATTTTTAAGGAGTTTTTTCCCTTTTCGGTGATTGACAGCTGAATCTCACGCCGGTTGCCCTCCACATGCTCTCGTTGGAGCATGCCTCCCCGAACAAGGCCATCGACCGCTTGACTCAGTGTGCTTTTTGGAAGAAACGTTTTCTCCCCAACTATTTTTTGAGTGATCTCCTTATGAGGGGAAATGGTCATCAAAATGGAATATTGCGGAACTGTTAAACCATTTTCTGCCGCTGTCTTTTGAACGAATCGCATGATATTTTTCTGCACATTCGAAAATGAACGCAATAGTTGTACTGATCGCATTATTTGTTTTTCATTCTCCACTAAACATCACCATTCTTTCTTTTTCGAACTGTTCCAAACTGAACATTTACTTTTTTGAACTATTTTAATTTACATCTATTTTTCAGCATAGTCAACAAAAAACGATTTCATCATTCCGGTGTTTTTCTTGACTTTGGTTCGTACATAAAAAATAGGCTTTGTACTTCAGGCAAAGTCTGAAATGTTTAGGAAATTCATTTTAGTTATCGCAATAAAACAACACATTTTTTCATGATCTTAATTCACTCGACAAGAAAATTGATCTGTTTAACAAAGTGAAATTAGTTGAAAATATGAGCTAAAAAGTGTTAGGATAATATTGAATTGAATTAGTACCAGGTAATAACACTAGATGATAATGTAAATGAGAATGAATGGGTGTTTAAATAGAAAGCATGTTTACATAATGGAGATTTATCTTTCTTAGAGATAACATAACCGAATTTAGACAAAGAGGCAGCTAAAGAGAAAGAATAATGTTTCGTGATACAGCACTCCCGTTTGATAAGGGTGCCAGTATGAGGACCAGCATTTGGGTTTTAAAAGAAAAATGTTCTGATTATTAGGAGGGATGATGACATATGGTTGAAAACCGTCATCTGCAGGCAGGTCTGAGTGATGAAAATGTGCTAGAGATGTATAAAGTGATGTTGTTGGCAAGACGTATAGATGAACGGATGTGGCTGTTGAACAGATCTGGAAAAATTCCATTCGTCGTTTCTTGTCAAGGACAAGAAGCAGCTCAAGTGGGTGCTGCGTTTGCATTAAATCGTGAAAAGGATTATATCCTTCCCTATTATCGGGATCTTGGGGTAGTGCTTGCATTTGGGATGACCGCCAGAGATTTAATGTTATCCAGTTTTGCAAAAGCGGAAGATCCGAATTCAGGCGGACGTCAAATGCCTGGGCATTTTGGGCAAAAAAAGAATCGCATCGTAACGGGATCTTCGCCAGTTACCACTCAAGTGCCGCATGCAGTGGGGATTGCACTCGCTGCAAAAATGGAAGGAAAAGATATCGTTTCATTCGTTACATTTGGAGAAGGGTCATCAAACCAAGGTGATTTCCATGAAGGAGCGAATTTTGCAGGTGTACATAAACTTCCGGTTATCTTGATGTGCGAGAATAATCAGTATGCAATTTCCATTCCGATTGAAAAACAGTTAGCGTGTAAAAAAGTATCAGATCGGGCTATTGGTTATGGCATGCCAGGGGTGACGGTTGATGGAAATGATCCGATCGAAGTATACCGAGTGGTGAAAGAAGCGGCTGAGAGGGGAAGGCGTGGTGAAGGACCAAGTTTAATTGAAACGGTTTCATACCGGCTGACTCCCCACTCAAGCGACGATGATGATAGTCAATACAGGTCGCCTGAAGAAGTATCGGAGGCAAAAAAAATAGATTCAATCATTACATTCGGTGCCTATTTAAAAGCGACAGGGATCATGGATGATCAATTGGAGAAACAAATGAACGAGGAAATAATGGCAGTTGTGAACGAAGCGACTGATTATGCGGAAAATGCTCCATTTGCAAATGAAGACACGCTTTCAAAATACGTTTATGCAGATAAGTAAGGAGGAAAGAAGATGGCAGTGATATCTTATATAGATGCCGTGATAATGGCTATGCGAGAAGAAATGGAACGTGATTCCCGTGTATTTGTCTTAGGGGAGGACGTAGGGAAAAAAGGCGGCGTTTTTAAAGCGACATCAGGTTTATACGAACAATTCGGGGAACAGCGGGTCATTGATACTCCGCTTGCGGAATCGGCAATCGCAGGAGTGGGCATTGGCGCGGCCATGTATGGGATGAGGCCGATTGCAGAAATGCAATTTGCTGACTTTATCATGCCTGCGATTAACCAAATCATTTCAGAAGCTGCAAAAATTCGTTATCGTTCCAATAATGACTGGCAATGCCCTATCGTCATCAGGGCTCCATACGGCGGGGGAGTACATGGTGCGTTATACCATTCACAATCTGTTGAAGCCATTTTTGCCAATCAACCGGGACTTAAAATTGTCATGCCATCTACTCCCTACGACGTGAAAGGGTTATTAAAAGCGGCAATTCGTGATGAGGACCCAGTCCTTTTCTTTGAACATAAACGTGCTTATCGCCTTATTAAAGAAGAAGTGCCGACTGATGATTATGTTTTACCCATTGGTAAGGCGGATGTAAAACGTGACGGCGAGGACGTTACCGTAATTACTTACGGCCTTTGTGTTCACTTTGCGCTCCAGGCAGCTGAAAGACTTGCCAGTGATGGCATATCTGTTCATATACTTGATCTGCGAACCGTTTATCCATTGGATCAAGAAGCCATTATTGAAGCTGCATCGAAAACAGGAAAAGTCCTATTGATTACTGAAGATAATAAGGAAGGGAGCATCATTGGTGAAGTCTCGGCAATTATTGCAGAAAACTGCCTCTTCGATCTCGATGCCCCAATCATGAGATTGGCGGGTCCGGATGTTCCAGCGATGCCATATTCCCCATCATTGGAGAAATCCTTCATGGTGAATCCTGAAAAAGTCGAAAAGGCACTGCGGGACCTGGCAGCCTATTGAACGAACCTTAAAATAGAACAAACAAAGCATCCTCCATCTGGGGGGATGCTTTGTTTGTTCCCGTGATTTACCAATTGTGATTTTTTTATTTCGTAAATTAAATTTATTCATGATAAGATAAAAAAAATAAATACTAGTAAGGTAGGGTGGAGTCAGTCAATTCTGACTCTACCTTGTTTTTTTGCCCACCCGATATTTGGAGGTTTTTTTTTGAAAGTTATCGTAAACAAATTTAAAAAAATGGGTTACAAGCATATTTCTTTGTACGCCATTATAGCACTTTGTATTGTCGCTTCTGTTTTCTTTGTTCATCACAATTATTCATTCTATGAACGTCCAATAGCCAAAGTCATCAAAACAAATCTGGAAAATACAACTGAATTGAATGATATGTATCAAAATGAAGATCGACTATTTACCCAGAGTATAATAGCCGAAATACAAAATGGAGAAGAAAAAGGAAAACTTATTCATTTAAATAATGAATATTCCTCATCCGGAGCTTATGATCAAGAATATCATGTTGGAAATGATTTATTTGTTTCGATTGATACGAAGACAGAAGAAAATTCAGAGTTAACTGGAACCATAAAAGACGTAAAGCGTGATAAATTTGTGTTGATTGTAGCATGGATTTTTATCTTGTCGTTACTTATCGTTGGCAAAAAGCAAGGGCTGTTTTCTATTATTAGTATGGCAGTTAATGCCGTTTTGTTATCATATGCTTTAGATGTTTATCTGAATACATCAGGCATTAGTTTGTTATTGATAAGCAGTATATGTATTATTCTATTTACGGTCATTTCCCTTTTACTATCTAACGGGTTTAATGAAAAAACATATGCAGCTATTGTAGTGACCCTGCTGGGAACTTTTATGTCGCTGTTTATTACTTATCTAGTTATGTATTTTACTTCCGAAAAAGGCCTTCGATATGAAGAAATGCAATTTCTCACTCGCCCTTATAAAATGATTTTTATGGCAGGGTTATTTATCGGATCTATAGGAGCTGTAATGGATGTAGCCATTACCATCTCATCTTCTATTTTTGGGTTGTATGAAAAAAATAACCAGATAACAGTTAAAGCACTTAAAACTTCAGGATTAGAGATTGGAAAAGATATTATGGGAACCATGACAAATATTTTGTTTTTTGCCTATGTAAGTGGTTCTATTCCAATGCTTATTTTGTATTTAAAGAATGCTTCTCCATTGATGTTTACCCTTTCCATGAACCTTTCATTGGAATTGACCCGGGCCCTGGCTGGTGGTATTGGAATTGTCTTAACGATTCCGATAGGTATATATACTTCTATTTTTTTCATTAATCGAAAGAGGGCAAAACAATGAATGTATTAGTGTGTCTGGCAGCCATTTTATTTATATCGATGACACTGATTGGCGGAAAAAAAGGAGCACGTTCATTTATGGCTTTATTCTTCAACTTTGGTGTGCTGCTCCTTACCATATTTATTATGACAAATCCATATGTTAATCCGATTATCTTAACATTGATTGCATGTATTGTGATTAGTTATATAAATCTATTTTATATAAATGAAGTGAACATAAAAACTATAACAGCATTTATTTCTTCTGTTATCACCATTGTTATTTTATTCATTTTTATTGTCGTTGTAACGGAAAAAACGATGATACAGGGTTTTGGTGAAGAAGAAATAGAGGAACTTGGCATCTTCTCTCTTTATATTGGAGTTGATTTTGTTAAAATTGGAGCTTCAGTGATTATTATGAGTACGATTGGCGCCATTATTGATACAGCCATGGCCATTTCATCTCCCATGAGGGAAATGTTTCATCACAATCCATCCATTAGCAAGAAAGATTTATTTACATTTGGATTAAGTATTGGGAAGGATATCTTAGGAACAAATGCGAATACATTATTTTTTGCCTTCTTTGGAGGCTATTTGGCATTGCTTATATGGTTTAAAGATTTATCCTATTCTGTTGGAGAAATCGTAAATTCAAAAATATTTAGTGCTGAAATGATCATTATATTTTGTGCTGGAACAGGTGTAGCTCTGATAATTCCTATTACTGCCTTGATTACTGCTTATTTTTTAGTGAAAACAAGAGAAAATAATGAGAAAGTTATATAGGTTTCATGGCAAAAAAGCTTATAAGCACTCATTTGTATAAGAGGAACAAATCTTTGGGTTGTTCCCTAAAAGCATTGCAAAGAGTTTCCATCTGCTCTGTTTAACCCTCTTTACTGTTTCATTTGGAGGGAAGTTTAGTTTTGCGAAGCCTTCAATAAGGGCATTATGTAAAAACAGATAGAGAAGGAGGCTGCCAATTGGCGGCCTTTTGAAAGTGTGATTCTTAACATTATCATACTTTCAAATTAAAGGGAAAAATCACCTCTTCAACTTAAGGGGAAGATTAGTAGCTAATGATTATTAATCAATCGGTTCGTCTGTTTTTTCTTGCTTTTTGAGATTCATTCAATAGATTAAAGGATAAATACAATGATTTATAGTATTCTATAGAACAATGGAATAATACGTCTTCTATATGAAAATATTTGTGTTGATTTTAAGAATTATCACTAAATTATATAGTGTTTGATATCTGAATTTTATGACTATTGATTTGATCCCAAATAAAAGGATAATGAAATAATGTTTAATAAATATTTCCATCAATATGCAATCGGTGAAACGTGCTTGTCGAAAGGACGTACTATAACCGAGGCAGATCTAGTAATGTTTTCTGCATTTAGCGGTTACTGGTTTCCCCTCCAAACTGATAAGGCGTTAAGCAATGGATAGCCCACGGAATGCTTATACTTTCGGCTGCAATCGGCCTATTTCATTTTGAACCAGGAATCGTCGTTGCATTTCTTTTGTTTTTTATGACATGAAAAAACATTTATGTGGATTCGAAATCTATGGCATTTTGATCCTTCCTTTATAAGGTTTTGTTTATCCTATAACGATTTTGGCAGAAAATAAATTTCAAGTTCATCTTATATTTTATATGAAATCCCTAACAATGTTTGTCATAATAAGAAAGTAGGAAGGGGGGAACATCATGCTTCGATTATACGGGGCTTTAATCGGCCTTAGTTTGATATGGGGTTTATCGTTTGTTTTTATGAAGTGGCTGCTCCCGCCAGCGGGCATTTGGGGGATTGTTTTTCTCCGCTGTTTGGCAGGTGCTGTTATGCTGCTCCCCATTTTATGGTTGAAGCGCAGGAGTATCAACTGGAAATTGCCGTGGAAAGCACTGGTCGTTGTCGGAATCTTCAATTGCGGATTAGCATGGGGATTAATAGCTTTAAGTGAAACAGAGATTAATAGCAGCACGGCTTCGATTCTTAATGCAACCACTCCGATCTGGACGGGGATCATCGGATTTATCATTTTTTCATATGTTCTAACCGCCCGACAATGGCTGGGCATTCTTATCGGTTTTTTCGGAATACTAGTATTGATGGATTTTCAAGTCGGTCAGCTTTTCGGCAAGGAATTCATCGGGATTGGGACAATGCTGCTAGCGTCCACCTGTTATGGTTTTGCCGGCCAATTTACGAAAAGATTTCTTTCCAATACCAGTATCTTGGTCATTACGACGTTTACGCTGCTCACGGGTGCCGTTATCGGTTTGATCGGGATGCTAATAACAGAGCCGATTAAGCCAGTGATGTTGATGGAACCGCTAACGATTTTATCCATAGTCGGTCTTGGGTGTTTTGGCTCTGGGCTCGGCCATCTGATCTACTTCTACATCAATAAAAATGGCAGCCCAGAGTTAGCCGCAACGGTTACATATCTTATTCCTGCAACCGCTATGGTTTGGGGCTATGTCCTGCTTGGAGAAGCGATTAATCCTAATGTAATTGTTGGCCTGCTGATTATTTTCGCAGGAGTTTATCTTTCTTCTAAGAAGTCAAAAGAAAAAGATGGTACAAACTCTTCATCCGGAAAACAAGGGGAATTGCGTCACGTAAAATAAAAAACAAAACGAAATAGCCCTCACGTAAAGGTATTGTTTTTTCCTGGGGGCTTTCGTATTGAAACACATTTAATTCTGATTCTTTGCCAAGACTTGAAAATGGACAAGGGTGTTTTTTTTTTGTTTAAATTATTTTGAAGTTGAGATATATTAATTTAAGGTAATGTTGTTGACAACAATTGTTATTCATGATAAATTACCTTTAAATAAAGATATATTAATTCGAGATAATAAACCTCCTTAATGAATAGGCCACTCTTATTGAAGGAAGAATGTAGGGAATTAAGGAAAAAGCTGAACATCCAAAAGTTGAATCGTTTTAATGGGAGGAATAAAATATGAACGGATTAAAAGGAATACACCACGTAACGGCCATAACAAGCAGTGCAGAAAAGAATTATGAATTTTTCACAAATATATTAGGCATGCGTTTAGTCAAGAAAACAGTTAACCAAGATGATATCCAAACGTATCACCTGTTTTTTGCTGACGATGTAGGCGGTCCAGGTACTGACATGACTTTCTTCGACTTTCCTGGTATTCCAAAAGGAGTGCATGGGACTAATGAAATTTCAAAAACATCCTTCCGTGTACCGAATGATGCAGCATTAGATTATTGGGTTAAACGTTTTGATCGTCTAGAGGTTAAAAATACCGGAATTCAAGAACAATTTGGTAAAAAGATCATTTCTTTTGTTGATTTTGATGACCAGCAATATCAATTGATTTCAGATGAAAACAATGAAGGTGTTGCTGCCGGTATACCATGGCAAAAAGGACCAATTCCTTTAGAATATGCTATTACAGGATTAGGCCCCATTTTTATTCGGATTGCCAACTTTGATTATTTTAAAGAAATGTTGGAAAAAGTTTTATTATTTAAAGAAATAGGTAAAGAAGGATCATTTCATTTATTCGAAGTAGGGGAAGGTGGGAATGGTGCACAAGTAATTGTCGAACATAATTCGATCCTTCCTCAGGCACGGCAGGGGTTTGGAACTGTTCACCATACAGCCTTCCGTGTAGAAGACCGTTCCGTTCTGGAAGAATGGATCAAAAGAATGGAAAGCTTCCAATTTCATACGTCTGGTTATGTTGATCGTCACTTTTTTGAATCGCTTTACGTACGAGTGGCGCCGCAAATTTTATTCGAGTTTGCCACGGATGGTCCTGGATTTATGGGGGATGAGCCATATGAAAGCCTTGGGGAAAAGTTATCTTTACCACCGTTCTTAGAACCGAAAAGGGGTCAAATCGAAAAATTGGTCCGTCCCATTGATACAGTAAGAAGCACCAAGGAATTCATTAAAGAATAATTGATAGCGTTTTGCGAATTATATATTGGTTTATGCCCATACTAAAACAGGTAGAAATAAAACATGGAATAAAATCATTAGAAATAGAAATCAGGTTCTGGAGGAATGAATGATGACAAAAGATTTTTACACGGCCATTAAAGAGAGACGTTCATATTATGGAATCAATAAAGAGGTTCAAGTATCGGATGAGAAAATTAAAGAAATTGTTGAATTTGCCGTAAAACACACGCCATCGGCTTTTAATTCTCAATCTTCCCGCCTTGTTGTTTTGACAGGCTCAGCACATGATAAATTATGGGATATTACGACTCAAGCGTTAAGGAAAGCGGTTGGAGAGGGAGATTTCTCTGGCACTCAACAAAAAATGGATTCCTTTAAAGCGGGATATGGTTCAGTTTTATTCTTTGAAGATGAAACTGTTGTGAAATCACTTCAAGAACAATTTGCAACTTATGCCGATAACTTCCCTATCTGGTCACAACAAACATCAGGCATGCACCAATTAGTTGTTTGGACTGCACTTGAAGCAGAAGGGATGGGAGCAACTTTACAGCATTATAATCCTCTAATTGATGATGAAGTGAAAAAAGAATGGAATGTTCCAAGTAATTGGAAATTGATTGCACAAATGCCATTTGGAAATCCAACAGCTCAACCGGGTGATAAAGAGTTCAAACCACTTGAGGATCGAATAAAATTTTATAAATAAAGTGGACTGTAAGAGAAACATTGTTGAGAGCCAATTCTAATTGGCTCTTTTTTGTTTGTGCTCATTTTGCACATGCTTTTAGTTACGGTATTTTATCACAATCCTTTGAATCAAGTTATCATATTAATCTTATTGTTTACTTCTAGGATTTCTATACCCACGACAACCCAGCTGCTGTTAAATCAAAGGGCTCTTTTCTGATACTTCAATGGTATGTGTTCCTCTGGCGGTTTTTACATAAATTCGATGAAACAGAATTTCAACTCATCACTATTACTTGATCATTAGCATTAAAAAAGGAATGTTGCATGGCGTTTCCTCATTTTAAAAGTGTATCTGATATTTTTTCAGCTTGTATTTGAGACTTTGCCTTGAAATACTAAGATGTTCCCCAGCTTTGGTAATATTTCCTTTTGTACTATTCATTGCCTGCTCGATCATGGTGCGCTCCAAACTTTCAATCTGCTCTGGTAGACTTCCTGAAAACTGTAATGACTGTTCTTTTAGCAAAAGCGTTTCTTGCTGTTGAATTTTATTTTTGAAAATAGGTGGCAAATGATCATAACCTATTGTGCGCTCATCATAAACAAGATTCAAACAGCCCTCAATGACATGTTCTAATTGACGGGCGTTGCCTGGCCAATGATAATTCATGAAATACTGAAAAATATCCGAATCTAATTCGTCAATCGTTACACCTAAAATGTCAGCGTGTTTATTAATAAAATGTTCAATTAATCCTTTTATATCTTCTTTTCGATTTCTTAGAGGGGGAATCACTAAGTTTACGACACCTAGACGATAATATAAATCTTCACGGAGTCGCCCGTTGGAAATGGCTTTTAACGGCTCTTCATTTATCGTAGCGATGACTCGAACATCCATATCAATTACTTTTGGAGAACCTAAGCGTTGAACCTTCCGTTCTTGAAGAACTCGTAAAAGCTTTGCCTGTAAGTTTGTACTCATCGAGTTAACTTCATCAAGCATGAGCGTTCCATAATTTGCTTGTTCAAATAAACCAGCCCTATCAACGGCCCCGGTGAAGCTTCCGGCAGTGGTACCAAAAAGCAAGCTTTCAAGTAAGGACTCAGGGAGGGCAGCACAATTTTGTGCAATGAAAGATTTGTCTTTTCTCGGACTTTCATTATGGATGCTTTGAGCGAAAAGCTCTTTACCAGTTCCCGTTTCACCATAGATTAAGATATTTGATTTTGATCGCGAGGAACGACGGGCTTGTTCAACAGTTTGGGCCATCTCCCGGCTAGAAAAAATAATACTTTCAAACTGAAATCGAGTATTGTTTTTTCGTGAGGAATGGGGGCATTGGGACTTTTCAGTACCTTGATCCTGTTTTTGCAGTTGCATGATTGTTTTGGAAAGTTGTTTTTGTTCGGTAATATCCTTTGAAATTTCCATGGCACCAGCAATGCTTCCATCAAAAATTAGTGGTATCGTCCGAACTAGAGACGTAATAGATTTTCCGTTGGTTGAGAATTGGGTTTCTCTATGATTAAGCGTCCTTTTGGTTCGAACGGATGTTAACAATGTGCTTGTGGTTTCATCCAAGTTCCAAACATCGTGAACCCGTTTATTTCGAACTGAATCAGGCTCCAACGTATCCAATTCACCAGACTTACGGTTATAAAAAAGGATTGTTCCATGCTCGTCAATAACACAAATTCCCTCATCTAGCTGATCAAGAATGACATCATATAATTGTTTAGTTTTATTCATTTTTTGTATTTGATGACGGAGCAACTGTATTTGTGAAATATCTTTTAAGGTTAAAAGATATGTATCATAAGTATTTTCGTTACTAAAAAAGGAAATATTTGCAATTAATTGTTTTGTACCTAATGAAATGGGTATACCTGTTTTCTCAATTTTCTGAAATTTTTTTCGGAAATCTTCAGATGGAATAATTTCGAAAATAGAAGAACCAATCAGAGTAGAAGGACTTTCCGAAAACAATCTTGTAGCTGGTCGATTTAATGAAACAATATTTCCCTCTTCACTAACAAGAATCATTGAGTCAAATGATAGATTCCAAACATCTTCTAATGAGAGCTTGGTCATCTCATTCATATAATTACCCTCCTTCGAGAATAAAAGCCACTATTAATATCTGAAAATTCCAGTATATTCATTATCTATCAAAATATTATCATAACTCCATAGGATTAAATATCATAAAAAGTTTTTTATATTGAAAAAAGCAAAAAAATTAACGCAAAAATTTTTTCTTTCGCAATTTATTTTACATCTTGATTTAGTGTAACAAGCAAAAATTTAGTGCTCAACTACCTAAATAGTAGGTTTTCAAATTTTTCTTTAATCTTTGATCAAATGGCATGATAATTGCATCTAAAAAAATAAGAAGAAAAAATATAAAAAATAAAAGGGAGAGATAAATTTGAAGGTATCATTAAAAGAAATTCAGGCGATTGATGTTCATGCACATCCATATTTAGCAAATATGGAGCCTTATACTCCCGAAGAATTTGTAAGAAAGTTATCTCTTTCTATCATTCCAAATCAAGTCCCAGAACATTATAAGCGAGTAAAAAAACAGCCCTTTCCAGGAAGTAATATGTGGGTTCAAATCCTCATACAGCGTTTAGCAAAATATTTTTCATGTGAGACAACACTTGAAGCTGTTGTAAATGAACGCAATGCAAGGGCCACTGATTTTAGAAAATATACTCGTGAGCTGTTTTCAGATGCTAAGCTAACTGGAGTGATAGCTGATTTCGGTTATCCTCAGCCGCCATTAAGTAAAGAAGATTATACTGATTTATGTGGTGCGCGAATATGGGAGATTCATCGTATAGAACCTGTCATGGTTAAATTAAGTAAAGAGTGTCAAAAATTTGCTGATTTTAGAGAGAAATATCGAACCAATCTAGCTAAAGCATTAAAACAAGATGGAGTTGTTGGGCTAAAATCGATCATTGCTTATCGAAGCGGTTTAGAAATCTCAAAAAAAGATGAAAAGCTTGCAGCTGATGAATATAAAGAATTTAAAGAAAACAGTCGTGAGAAGGCAAAAAACTTTCGAGATTATTGTCTTCATGTTGCAATGGAGGAATGCACAAAATCAAATAAAGTAATGCATATCCATACTGGAATCGGTGATGGAGAAGTAGTTCTTCCTAAAGCAAGTCCTAGCTTTTTAATCGATATGCTTAGAGATGAAAAATATGTAAATACAAAAGTACACCTCGTCCACGGTGGATATCCATGGATAGAAGAAGCAGCTTTCATTGTCAGTATTCTTCCAAATGTATATATGGATCTATCATTACAAAATCCATTTAGCGGACATGGTGTAAAGCGGATTATATCCCAGGTATTTGAATTTGCACCATTTGATAAGGTGATGTACGGTTCAGATGCCTTTACAGTACCCGAAATGAATTGGCTAGGAGTTCACTTGTTTAAAGAGTGTTTCGAAAATGTGCTAAATTCCTGGATTAAAGCGGATTATATGGATTCGGAAACAGCTCATATTATCGGTGAGATGGTGCTTTTTCGCAATTTTGAAAATGTTTATCAGAATCATTTAAGAGAGGATAAAATATGAGTAATCAAAGTGAATTAGAGCTAAATCCTCAAAAGAAATTGGGGTTTTGGGCTGTTTGGGCTCTCGGTGTTGGATCTGTTATTGGGGATGGGATTTTCCTTTTAATGGGTCAGGGAATTGCAATAGCAGGACCTGGGTCGATTGTTGCTTATGGGATAGCAGGATTTTCGCAATTATTTTTGCTGATTGCGCTGGGAGAGTTGGCTGTAGGGATGCCGAGTGCAGGAGCAATGTCGCATTGGGTTGACCGCTTCATGGGAAAATGGTGGGGGTTTTTAGCTGGATTTACCTTTGCAATCGGGTGGGTTATTGCAGGGGGGAGCGTGGGGATTGGAATAGGAAAAATAACAATGTGGTTTTTCCCGCAGCTTCAGGGTGATTTTTGGCCACTGTTTTTCTCGATCCTATTTATTTCGATTTTTGCGATCTTAAATATTCTTGGAACTGAAATCGCTGCTAAAACTCAGCTGTTGTTAGTAGCCATCATGACAATCATCATGGCACTTTTTTCGATTATTGGATTAAAGGATATTAATATAAATCATTTCACACCTTTCCTACCACATGGTGCCGAAGGGTTCTGGTCAGCTATTCCATTAGGTGCATATGCTTACTTGGGCGCAGTTACTTTAACAACCGCGGGTGGTGAAGTTAAAAATCCAAAAGATTTACCAAAAGCAATGATCTGGGCAAGTATTACCTTTTTAATTTTATATTCAGCCGCCCAGTTTGTATTACAAGGACTAATTCCCTGGAATGAAATCACGATAGATAGTTCTCCATTCACTGTAGCAGCTGAAATGGTATTTGGCATTGCTGGTGCCTACATCATGAATATGACAGCTTGGATTGCAGCGGCTACTTGTTTATTAATGGGAACATTCTATGCTTCTTCTCGTATTTTTTATGCTCAAGCAAAAAGCGGCTATCTACCTGCATTCTTTGGACGTATTCATCCAAAAACAGGGACTCCAGTATATGGGATTACAGTTGTTTGGCTTCTTTCTATTGCTTTGGTCTTCTTAGGTTCTTCGAATCCAAATTTCCTCTATATTGAGCTTTCTAATCAAATGGTATTCGCGTGGTTAATTTCATGGTCATTGGCGCTAGTAGCTGGCGTTCTGTATCGTAGAAACAATCTTCAAGAAGTGAAGCGACTCGCATGGAATCAGCCCCTTTATCCATTGTTCCCGATTCTTGGATTCATAGGGATAATGATTGTGTTTTTCGGTAGTTTCGTTGGTTCACCAATAACTTTAGTCCGTGGTGTAATTTGGATGGGGATTCTGTACATTCTATTTAAGATTTTCAACAAAACTAAAAAAAGTTCAAACACTGTTGGAAAAGGTAAATCCATGTAAGGAGGTACTACAGAGTGGTCATTAACAGAGGGGTTCAAGTAAACGAGGAACTTTCTAGTAAACTAATTGAAGTTCGTCGGTATATTCATCAGTATCCTGAGCTTTCGTTTCAGGAATATAATACTTGTGATTATATTGCAAAAATATTAAAACAATGGGGAATTCCTTATAATAAAATAGGAGAAACAGGGATTTTCGTAGACATTATTGGTGAAAATGGTGGGGGACCTCATATCGGGATTAGAGCGGATATTGATGCCCTCCCGATTCAGGAACAAACTGGTCTTCCATTTTCATCCATGAATCAAGGTGTTATGCATGCCTGTGGTCATGACGGTCATACGACGATTCTACTCGGAACGGCTTATCAACTCTTTAAGCAAAGAAGCAAATTAGCAGGACGTGTTCGTTGTATCTTTCAGCCTGGGGAGGAAGCAGATGGTGCTGCTCAGCATTTAATTGATCTCGGTGTGCTAGAGAGCCCATCCGTGGATGGAATGTTGGCGCTTCATTTATGGCCACATTTGCCACATGGGACGATCGGCGTGAAATATGGGGCAATTACTGCATCGTGTGATGACTTTGTGATTGAAATTGAAGGAGAAAGTGGACATAGTGCAAGACCACATCAAGCAATTGATGCGATTACAATCAGTTCCCAAATTATACAGGCCCTTCATACGCTTGTAACAAAATCTAGTAATCCAGTAGAACCCGTCGTTGTTCATGTAGGAAAAATAAACGGGGGTACAGCTAGCAACATCGTGGCCAATCGTGTTGTATTAGAAGGAACGATAAGAGCCGTCACATATGAAACTAGAAATAAATTAAAATCCCAGGTCAGCAATCTATGTAAACAGCTAGCAGAGGCATTTAGTGGAAAAGCTACAGTCCATTATAAGGAGGGGCTTCCCCCAGTCATAAATAGTGAGTTAATGACAAGAGCAGTTGAAGAAAGTGCAATTGGAATTTTCGGTCCTGATAAAGTGGTCCATTTAAAGGAACCATCGATGGGAGCGGATGATTTTGGAGAATTTGCTAAAAAGGTACCAAGCGCATATTTCAGGCTTGGTACAGCAATTGAAGGTAAGCAGGTATTTGATTTACACCACCCACAATTTGAATTTGATGAATCAATCATTGTGATAGGAGTCGAATTGTTCACATTTATTATATTGAACAGACTACAAAAAGGAGTCGATCAATAATGATGACAGAAGAAAAAAGCAAAGAGGTCATGACAAAAGCGAAAGTTCTTGAAATTGTAAAAAAAGAAAAAATTGAATTCATCCGGATGGAGTTTTTAGATTATGCAGGGATAACTCGTGGAAGAACAGTCCGTCCAAACCAACTTGAGGCTACTATGGATAAGGGGATTAACTTTAGTACAGCTATCATGAGTTATGATGTTTTTGATGAATACATTGCAAATCCTACATTTGGTCCCAATGATGGTGACTTTTTTGCCATCCCTGACTTAAATACATTTGCCATCCTCCCATATCGTAAAAACACTGCACGCATGCTTTGTGATCTTGTAGATCTAAACGGTGATCCATGGCATGGTTGCCCAAGAAGTGCTTTAAAGCGTCTTTTGAATGAGGTGGAAACACTTCTTGGCGGAAAAATGAATATGGCCTTTGAGCAGGAAGCATATTTATTAAAGGAACAAGACGGGCAACTTGTTCCAGCAGATAACAGCCATTGTTTTTCAATAGAAGGAGCAGACATTCAAGAGGACTTCATTCAAGATTTTGTGTATTCGCTTGAGACTATGGGTGTAGAAACCGAACAATTATCAAGTGAATACGGTCCAGGTCAACTCGAAATTAATTTAAAATATACGAATGCATTGAAAGCAGCTGATGATCAAGTTACCTTCATGCATTTATATAAACAGATTGCCCGGGACAAAGGATTAGTGGGCACATTAATGCCGAAACCATTTCAAAATCTTGCTGGAAGCGGCCTTCATGTTCATATTAGTTTATTTGACGAGAATGGTGACAACTTATTCGAAGATTCTACTGATCAACGTGGCCTTGATATGTCCGAAAAAGCCTATCACTTTATTGGTGGACTTTTAAAACATGGATCTTCCCTAATAGCAATAGGTGCCCCGAGTATTAATTCATATAAAAGAATGCAGCCAGGCTCATGGGCACCTGCACATATTTGTTATGGTTCAGGAAATCGTTCAGTATTAGTACGTATTCCTGAAAAAAGACGTACAAGAAGATTTGAATATAGGGGAGCAGACGGAACTTGTAATCCGTATCTCCTTGCTGCATGTTTGGTTGCTGCCGGTCTTCGAGGTATTCAAAACCAAATGAATCCTGGTGAGCCCATCGAATTTGATGTTAGCAAAGCGAGCGAGTTCCAATTAAAAGAAAATGAAATTAGCTGGGTTCCAAGAAACTTAAATGAAGCAATTCAAGCTCTTTCCGAAGACTCTGTATTAGCACAAACCATCGGTAGAACGATATGGGAAGAATTTATAAAGATCAAACGGACAGAATGGGATAAGTTCAGCAAACATGTAAGTGATTGGGAACGAAATCTATTTGCTAGGAGATTCTAGTTCTTTATAAATGTTCTTAATTGAGTATAGTGAGAATTAGGGCTTTTTAGGAAAGATAAGTAATATTAATATATAAACTGCAAATACCATTAAATAGCCTTTGCTTAAGGAAGCAAAGGCTATTTAATGGAGTATACTTATAGCTTTAGAACTTTTATCATAATTATGGTATTGCAGAACGTACCTTCTACTGCTTTAATCATTTCTTTTTTTTCTTTATAATGAATCGCATCAATCAATGTAGGTTTTATTTATTCCACACATAAGCTAAATTATGGATGACCTGTTTCATCTATTGAATTAGATCTTGATGATTTCTCGGAATACTCGTTTCAATCGGAGAACTTTTTTATGCTTGATGCAAGCACCTCGGTTACGTAATTCTAGGGCGATGCGGCGATACACAAAACGCCCTTTATGCATGGAAAATCTCTTCGATAAAGGATTTATTTCTGTGTATTTATCCTCAGCCCGACGTTTACCCAATAATAGAACGTACTCCTTACCATGTTAGAAATCGATAGAATTTCAAATTTAAATCAAATTGTAGTTCATGGATTACTTTCATTTTGTCTTTCTGTGGAAGGCTTCCTTTTCGTGAACGAAGGAATTCAACTTTTTAAGATAGGCATTCTCTGCACGTAAGTATTTTAATTTGGCTAGATGTGCCTCTTGAGAGCCTTTAGCTTGCGATGGTTTTCTTGGTTTCTTTTTTTAGGCCACTTTTTACACATGTTTTTTTGTTACGGTATTTTATATGTAATAATTTTGCTTGTTATTCAATTCTTTAAAAATGAGAGCTATTCCTTGTTCAAGTTTTTGTATATTTGTATTGGAAACGTTTATCTTTAATATTTTTTCCTGGTGAAAACCATCTATATAATTTTGACCTATCGTCTCTACCAGTACTTGTTGATTTTGTAAGTTTTTGATGAGGTGAGCACTATTTAAACGATGAGGCAGTATGATATGAGCGTTCATACATATGGATGATGGGCGATAAAAGCCTTGAGCAGAGTGCTTTTCTAGAGCATCATATAGCAATTTTGCACGCCCTAGATAGGACAGACGTACTTTGTTTCTATGGCGTTCAAACATACCGCTCTTTATATAGATTTCCAAGGCTGCTTGTGAAATCATTGAACTATCAATATCCGCTGTTCTTTTATATAGTTGAAAGCTGACCGCTAATGGTTTAGGCAATACCGCAACACCTATGCGCAATCCTGGAAACATTATTTTAGAGAAGCTTTTTAAATAAATGACCATGTGATGAGTATCCCCGGAAAAAATGGGGTCTACCTTCATATTCTCTTCGAAATCTGCTAAATAATCATCTTCTACAATATAGACACCATACTTTACAGCAAGTTTTAGTATCTCTTCTCGATCCTTTTTAGAATAAGAAGTCCCTAACGGATTATGGAAACGAGGCATCGTATAAAAGAATTTAATTTTCTGACTGCTGAAAATCCGCTCTAATTCCCCAAAATCAATACCTGCTGCTGTTCGTTGGATTCCTAGCACGGAAATCTTGTAGGCTTTCAATTGCTCCACAAATAGATGATAACTAGGCTGTTCAACAAGTATATGGGTACGTTCATTAGGAAATGGGATGAGCGTTAATAAGGAAAGTGCTTGTTGCACGCCAGAAGTAATGAAAATCTGTTCTTCTTTTCCGAATACCTGATACTGCTCTAATTGTTTTTGTATCACTTTAATTAAAGTGGGTAGTCCTTTTGGAGTGCCATAGATAAACAATTCTTGCTGATACGTATCGATGGCTTTGTTGATACAATGTTGAAAGTCATGATACGGAAATTGATGCCAAGAGGGGGCGGAAGTAACAAAGTCGATTTCCGCTGTTGGTTCACTTTTACCATCAAATTCTTTTTGAACGACATAATATCCACTTTTAGGAACCGCGTAGATTAAATGCCTTTTTTCCAATTCTTGCAGGGCTTTCAAGACTGTACTTTTACTATATTGATGTTGTTCGCTTAATCGACGAATCGATGGGAGTTTAAAGCCAGCTTTCAGCTGTCCATTTTGGATGAGAGATTCAAATTCATTAAACAAAGCTTCGTATTTTAACATGAATTCCTCCTAAAAACTGTACCGTTACAGATGCTTCTTATTTGTATTGTATCGTAGTGAAGCTTTTAATACGATATTAACAACCGGCCGGGTGTTAAAAAGGAGGATTGACTCAATTTGCCAGAACAAAAAAAAGTCTATTTTGCGGCGATACTATATGCTTTTATTATTGGATTTTCATTTATTTTTACAAAAATATCATTAATGGAAGCGAGTCCGCTAGATATATTGGCACATAGATTTACGATGGCTTTTTTGATCGCGATAATTTATAAGCTGTATAGGAGAACATCAGTGGAAATCAGTGCAAAGGATACTTTGAAAATTCTTCCGTTGGTGCTCCTTTATCCAATTTCATTCTTTACCTTTCAAGTGTTTGGTCTCGTATATACCTCATCTTCAGAGGCGGGTATTATCCAAGCGACCATACCAATTTTCACGTTATTATCAGCTTCATTATTTTTGAACGAATATGCGGGTAAAAGTCAAAAATTTTTCCTTTATTTATCTGTGATGGGGGTTATCTTTATCTTTGTCATGAACGACTTGCAACTTGAGGCCCATAGTCTGAAAGGAACGATACTGATTTTATTATCCTCGATTGCTGCCGCTTTCTATAATGTGGTAGCAAGGACATTAACAAAGCAATATTCACTATTTACGTTAACTTATGTGATGACGTTCTTTGGTTTTGTTGCTTTTAATAGTATGGCCATCATCAACCATATAATTAATCAATCAATTAGTAGCTTTTTTTTACCCTTAACAAGTAGTTCATTTCTCATTTCAACCGTATATCTTGGTGCATTATCGTCACTGCTTACTGGTTTTTTATCAAACTATGCATTATCTATATTACCTGCCTCTAAAATGAGCGTTTTTAGTAATTTAGCGACATTGATTACGATCATAGCTGGGGTAATTTTCTTACATGAAACCATTCACTATTATCACGTTGTAGGTGCAATGATTATTCTTGTTGGTGTAATCGGCACGAACTATTTTGGTGGAAATCGGTCAAAGCATATTAGTAAGACTATTGCCGAGCCTTTGATGAAAAGGGAGGTAAAGTGAATGAATAAATATGTGTTGTTACTCTTGATTAGTGGTATATGGGGATCTCAATTCTTCTTTATTGCATTAGTTATAGATGATGTTGGGGTTATTACTTTGTCAGCCATCAAAGCATGTATAGGTAGTATCTGTTTACTTTTCATTGGTTTGTTTTTATCGAAAGAAGAGCGAAGAGTAAATAAGAGTTATTATAAATGGTATATAATCATTGCGGTTTTCGAGGTTGTACTGCCATTCGCGTTTATTGCACAAGGGCAGAAAACGGTGCCTAGCAGTATCGCAGCGATGCTGATTGGAATGGTTCCTGTCTTTACCATCCTCTTTTTAATAGCATTTTTCAAAAGAAAAAGCACAAGGCCGGAGATTACAAGTATCCTATTCGGATTCGCAGGTATTGTTTTCGTATCCTGGCCAACACAAGGATTCCAAACCTTTTTTAATAGTATTCAGGGTAGTATTCTATTGATATTGGCTGCCATGAGTTTTGGATTATCATTGATTATCATGGAGAAATTAAACGAAGGATCTTCCGTTATTCATATGAGAAATGTATTACTGATTGCCAGTGCATTTCTAATCCCCATGTCCCTTTTGTTTGAGCAATCATTCAAATTGGATTTAGAACGATCTCAATCTATTTACTTAGTCATTTTAGGCATTTTCCATGCAGGTGTTGTTTATGCATTATTTAATAAGCTGATTCGGCAAGAAGGCGCGTTATTTACTTCATTTAGTAATTATTTAGTGCCTGTCATAGGAATGATTTTAGGCTTTTTCTTTTTACATGAAGTGTTGTCTATTCATCAGTTGGTTGGAATGGGTGTTATTATGATGTCATTAGTTTTATCGGACGAAAAAATAATAACCAAGTTGATAAGAAAGTAGTATTTTATTATATATGCTCTGGTCCGTTAGCTTTGTACAAATAAACGCAGTAATTTTAGAATTCGTAAAAATGGTGATGCCAAAGTGAGTAAAGGGAGCTGGTTTAATTTATCTTTGTAAGATGGAATTTTTGATAGAGGTAGCATAAGAACTACAAGCCATTTTTTTATTAACTAGATTCTATATCGGCGCTATTATGTATTTCAATTATGGAAGAAGAAGCAATCTACTGAGGTTAAAGCAGATGCTTCTTCTACTAAAAGGGGGGAACTGATTTATTATTGCTAACCAGAAATAAATCCTTATGTTTTTTATTCTGCAATAGATAGTGAAGCTTTTTTCTCCATCTTCATTATAATAAATCCACTCCAGGCAAACATTAAGGATGCAAGATAAAAGATGCTCCCAATCGTTAAAAAGTCGACTAAATAACCGGTTGCAATCACGGCAGCTGCAGCACCAATGGATGTCCAAACATGGTAGTTTCCAATTTCCTTACCCGCTGTAGTTTTCTTAACATACCTTGCAAGTACCGTTTTTTCAGTATTTTTTTGAACAGCGCCAAGCACCCCCATAATAATTTGCAGGAGATAGACATGCCAAATTTCATATGCGAGAGGAAAGGCAAGAAGGATTAGTGCCATCCCCCATGAATAGATAAGGAGAAATGCTTTGTCACCGGATTTATCAGTTAATTTTCCGATTAAAGGGTAACTAAGTGCTGCAGTCAGTGAGAATATGCCATATGCCCATCCGAATTGCGAATAGCTGGTACCTACATTTTTGATTAGCAAAATATAAAAAGGGAAGATCATGCTGGCGGCCATTCCAACAGTGCCTTGGTAAAAAACGAAACGTTTATAATTCATGGATGGTACTCCTCATAGAAAAGATTCATGAAGCGGTTATCAGGATCATATTTCTTTTTTAATTGAAAGAATTCCTCAGTACGAGGGTAAGCTTCAAATAATTGTGTCTTGGTTGGATACCCATAATAGGGCAAATAGTAGCTGCCATTATGGTCAAGCGTCACATTGATCATGTCGCGGATGACCCTTTCCGTATTTTCCTTACTTTCGTTATCTATCCCTTGATTGATGAGCATTACAAGAGCGAACATATCATCTTTGGCATAGGACATGAGTGATTCATCATTATGTTCCACATAACGAATGGTAATATTTAATAAATTAAAATCTTTTTCATCTAATAAAGTTTTTCTTAGATCATCGATATAATCAGCAAATTGATCTATCGGAACGAAGTATTCTTGCAGCACTTCAGTTTTGGAGGGATTGCTGTAATCCATAAAGGCAGAGTCCGACCGCATCACATTGTTCCTGGAAACCAAGTTACCATCAATATTGGCGGTGTAGGTCTCTTGAGTTTCCCAAAACCTATTTTTACCCCAGTCATTATAACGCGATAGACCAAGAAAGAATTTAGGCACGGCAACGATCGTTTCCCGTTTAAGAGTATTGTAGTTTGATAGCTGCGCTTGGTCATCTGCCCTATAATAATCCGTTACATACATTTCGTCCAAATAGGAGCCAGGAGCAACAGATATTCTTGCCAGATGCATTTTGACATCATCGTTTTGAAGAACATCACTTTTAAAATACGATGTATATTCATCATAATGGAGTGATTTAGTTTTAATTTTATAAAGTTCGTCATCGGTAAGGTGGAGGGTCACATCAAGTATCACTCCAAACAAACCATATCCGCCAATAACCGAAGAGAAGAGCTCCGGATTTTCTTTTCGGCTCACCGTCAGGATTTGTCCTTTTGCGTTAAGCAATCTAAAAGATTCCACGGTTTCTATCAAGGCATGATGACGGATATCGCGGCCATGGACATTAACGCTCAAAGAACCGCCTATGGTAAAAATGTTTTGGGATTGACTGACCTTCAGTGCAAGTCCATATGGGTTGATATATCCCTGTAGATCAGCCCAGGTTGCTCCGCTTTGGACCGTGATGCGTTTTTCTTTTACATCCAAATCAAGGATTTTATCATATTGCTTCATATCAAGCAGAATCCCTTTTGGATATAATGTCTGTCCCCCTTGGCTATGCTGCATTCCGGCAATGGAAATGGGATCATCATTTTTTGCAGCTTCCAAAACGACCTTTTTGATTGCTTCTTCACTATCTCCTGCCTTTATCGCTTTCATTTTAACTGGCATCAGCCGGCTTATATCTTCTGCAATAGGGTGGTCAAGCTTGAAATGGAAGGCCTGCAGGGAAAGACCAAATAATATTGCATATAGGATGATAAAGAAAAATCGTTTCATATAATTAGCTTTCGACTCCTCGTTAAATCTGTATGACACTCAAGTGAAATAATAAAAATGTATGAACTTTATAGAATAATTTAGTTACTCCACCAATCAGTGAGATTGCTGGGATTAATATTCATTTAACAGTCAGCAGTTTTTAAATTATGTATTGGTTCTCATTTCAGTCCATTAATGATTGTTTCGGTTTGCGGTATGGATAATGATTCCAAGCTTTTTTCTGAGTTGTTTAATCCCCAATGATAGATGATTCCCATCAAGCTTTGGGTGATAAGTGTTGAAATTTCATTTACTGATTGGTCAGAGCCAATGCTGTTTTGTTCTTTCGCATCTTCAATTAATGAACGAATAATTTGGAAGAGTGAGCGATTTGAATTTGAAAAGTAAGTATGTTCTTTCAAATCTAATGCGGAACTGTAAATCACTTTCATTAAATCTTTGCCCATTTCTTCTTCCAGAAAACACATCAATTTCCGTATGAAAACAAACAATTTCTCGGTAGAGTTCATATAAATCGGTAGGGAATGGAAGAATTCGCGATAGTAATCATCGACTTCTGTGAACCTTACTAAAAAAATATCCGATTTCGCTGAAAAGTGTTGGCAAAATGACCCTTTTGACGTGCCGCTTTTTTTCACGATTTCGTCAACTGTAACTTTATCATAACCTTTTTCGCTAAATAGCTCTAAAGATATTTTTAAAATTTTTTCACGAGTCTTTTGTCCCTATGCTGTTTCTTTCTTGGTTCAATCATGGAAAAACCTCCAAGGAATAATTGACAGAATATTCCTGCGTAGTTTAATATCAGACTACAGTCTGGTTAGAGAGCAGATAGTCTATATAATTGTGAATAATCACAACGCTTTCTTCATTTTATTAATATATTATGAAAGCGCTTTCTGACGTTCCGGATCATGTAGGGAGGGGTATTTTTACCCTGAGGATATGAACTCGTTTAATAATATTGTTGGGTTCAATGAATGTAAATGGAGGGGAGGTGGTATGGGGGTAATTTGATGGTATAGGGGAATTGAACCAAAAAGTCGGGGAGCAAGGAAAGGATCAGCAGTAATCGCATGTTTTTGGGGAAAGGGTAGCTTGAAAAGGGAGGAAATAATCATGAATCATTTTAGTGGAGAAATAGAGAAAAGAACGATTAATAAAACGATGAGACGCATTCTTCCATTTATCTTGATCCTTTATATCATTGCTTACTTGGACAGGGTCAATTTAGGCTATGCTGCTTTACAAATGAACGCAGAATTAGCCTTATCCGCTGAGGTTTTTGGATTGCTTTCCGGTATTTTCTTTATTGGCTATTTCTTCTTTGAAGTTCCAAGCAACATGATCATGCATAAAGTGGGAGCTCGGATATGGATTGCCCGTATAATGCTTTCGTGGGGACTTGTGGTCGTATTAACAGGTTTTGCGCAAACAACGATGCACTTATACATTCTCCGTTTTTTATTAGGTGTCGCCGAAGCTGGGTTTTTCCCTGGTATAATTTTGTATTTAACTTATTGGTTCAGGGCCCGCGAAAGAGGACGGGCAACAGCGGCCCTGCTTTTAGCTTTACCGATTGGCGGATTGATTGGTGCACCTGTGTCGACATGGATTCTTGACAATATTTCCTGGTTCGGTATGGCAGGGTGGAGATGGATGTTCATCCTTGAAGGCATCCCGGCCATTATTATTGGAGTTGTTGCTGTTTTCTATTTAACTAATAGACCCACTGACGCTAAATGGTTATCTAAGGAAGAAAGCGTTTGGTTAGAAGGTGAGTTGAGTGCTGAAAGAAAAGTAAGCTCGAAAATAAATAAAGTCACTAAGCTTGATATGCTAAAAGATTCGAAAATCTGGAAGTTGGCACTTTTTTATTTCGCTGGGTACACATCTATCTATGGATTGTCATTCTGGATGCCAACCATCATAAAATCTTTATCGGAAAATGCAACAACCAATTTAGAAATAGGCTGGTTAGCGATGATTCCTCCGTTAGTGGGTATACCTGCGGTTATTTTTGTTGGCTGGAACTCTGATCGGACGAATGCACATAAACCACACTTGCTCGTTTGTCTCCTGGTAGCAGTTATCGGATTTATCGGGTGCGGCTTTTCAGATGGTGTCTTTATGATGGTGCTGATGTTAACGATTACATCATTCGGGTTATACGGGTTCAGTGGATGTTTCTTTGCCTATATGACATTTTTCTTCACTGAGTCCACTGCACCCGTTGGAATAGCTCTAGTCAATTCATTTGCGGCATTAGGCGGTTTTGTAGGACCGATGATTCTTGGTACTGTTGCATTTTCTCAAGGTATGTTTATTTTATCAGGATTACTTGTGATAGGAGTCATCACTCTATTATCATTAAAATTGTCAAGTGCTCCAGAAGAAAACAAAATAAAAGAAGTTGAAGTCAATATTAATCATTTATAACAGATCCAACTGAAAACTAAATGGAAGCATTAAATGGTCTAAAAAAAGAAACATCATTGGAAACCACATGTTTCTATGGTGTTTTTTTAAATATTTTCATATAGTTATACCGTTAATAATGTGTTAAATATGGTACTTTCCTTAGATATAAAATACAGTTTGAGCATGTCAAAATTAATCTTAGAGCAGCTTCTGCTTAATATGACTTGTTTGAAGTATTCAACGGGATTAGAATGGAGATTAGATACAAGTTACTTTGTAAAGACCAGGGATTTCCTTTTCTTTCAAAGGCTGACTTCATATTTATTAGATGAAAGGAATATGAGGTGGGAATGGGGGGATGATGTGGAAATTCATTTGGTGGCAAAAGATGAGATTGAAGCTCAAGGAATTCGTTGGATAATCGAGTCGCACCTAACGGGAGTTAGACTGATCTTGTGGAAAACGATTGAAGAATTTGAAAAGGGCATTCGTAATAAGCAACCGGAATTCGTTATTTTGGATATGGATATTTGGACGGATGAAAGTGAGGCGATGGGTGTTTCGTTAAAACGGAGGGGAATTCGATGGTTAGGCATTTCGTCTGAGCGAATCTTTCAAACAGCATATCGGGCCTTGCGTTTTCGTGCGGAAGATGTCCTATTCCGTCCTTTTTCTTCAGCGGATTTGGTAAAGCATATCCAACAATTGCGTTTTCAATTAAGAAATGATCAAGGTCTTTTCTTGACAAACGCCATGGATGGTGAGAAAACACTTGATATTGGTTATCCTGATTTCTTCTTGACAGACCGGAAGCATGAAAGTCGAATAACCATGGTGGCCTTTTTGACACCTGATAACAAGACCCTTCCTTTAGTTTATGATGAACTGCAACGATATTCTTTTACTGGGAAAAATCAAACCTTCGCTTTATCGGATTTTATTTTATGCGTCCAGGAAACAAAGGAAATTGATGTATATAAGGAAGAATACCAAGCGTTCCTGGCTCACTGGAAAGAAAGAATGGATGAGCCTCTTGCCATCATAATAAAAGCGGCAAATCCTGATGAATCTTTAAAAAGGATGTACCAGCAAACACGTGAATTTACAAGACAAATCTTTTTCGATGGATATGATATCATTTTAGCCGAAAGTCAACAAACCTCGCCTCAGGAGATGGATCCATTCCTCACTCCCCTTGAACAAAGACTTTGGATAGAAATGCTCGAAAGACGGGATGCAAAAGCCATCAGGAACTGGATCGAACGTGAATTCCTTACTTTTCAACAACCATACCCTGACCCGGAAATCGTTCGGATTCGCCTTACAAGCGTATTAGCGCAGATCCGCAGGCATATGAAATCATACAATTTGCAAAATGCTTCTCTAGAAGCAATATACTATGACGTATTTCAGCAAATCGTACATAAACCAGTCATTCATCAAATAGTAAAAGAACTGCATGCGTTCACCACCCATTTACTTCTGCAGGATCATGGGCAATTACAGGAAGGGGCTCGCACACTTAGCGAAAAAGCAAGAGAGCTGATCGAGTCCAACTATTGGGACGCCCAGTGGAATCTAGCAACCTGTGCAGATACTCTGCGTGTCAATAAAAGCACACTAAGCCGTCGTTTTGCGGCTGAATCCGGCGAGTCTTTTCGCAATACGCTGCATCAAGTTCGAATTAGGGAAGCTAAACGTTTATTAAAGGAAACGGATTTATCATTGGAGGAAATCGCACAATTAGCCGGTTATTCACATCAAACTTATTTCAACGCCAAATTCAAACTTCTTGAAGCTTGTACACCATCAGCTTATCGGTCTGGATTATAAAAAGGGACGATTCAGTATATTGAATCGTTCTTTCAGAATGTAGACAAACTCGATGAAAATTGAGTTTGTCTACATTTTTTTTTGGCTTGTACAATAATTGAACGTTGATTGGAACGTAGGGGCACTCGCTTTCCGCGGACGTTGAATCCACACATGTGAAAGCCAGTGAGAATGAGCAGAAATTTGAAAAGAAAATCGTTCGTAAGGAAACACGTGCGTATCAAGGACAATTCATTTATATTGAATCGTCCTTTTTAAAAGTTTTTAATATTATTCATAAAAAAGTGAAGTTAACTACAAAGTATTGATTTATTTTATAAAATAATCATTAAATTATAATAAATTATTCTGAATTTTTCATATAGAATGAAAATATAACAAAAACAAGGAGGAAATAAAAATGAACACGATTACAAATAAGGTTATCCGCTATACAGGTACTGATTTGCATACGAAAGGATGGCAACAAGAGGCAGTGCTTAGAATGCTTATGAATAATTTGGATCCTGAAGTCGCTGAACGTCCAGAAGATTTGGTGGTATACGGAGGGATTGGGAAAGCGGCTCGTAACTGGGAATGCTTTGATGCAATCGTCAAATCACTAAAAGAGCTTGAAGAAGATGAAACTTTATTGGTCCAATCAGGGAAACCGGTGGCCATTTTTAAAACGCATACGGATGCACCACGTGTCCTGCTTGCAAATTCAAATATCGTCCCTGCATACGCGAACTGGGAAACATTCCATGAACTTGATAAAAAGGGATTGATGATGTACGGGCAAATGACAGCTGGTAGCTGGATTTATATTGGTTCGCAAGGAATCGTGCAGGGTACATACGAGACCTTTGCCGAGCTTGCAAAACAACATTTCAATAACTCGTTAAAAGGCACCATTACCCTAACGGCAGGTTTAGGCGGAATGGGAGGGGCACAGCCGCTAGCAGTTACGATGAACGGTGGTGTCTGTATCGGGATCGATGTTGATGAGACAAGAATTGACAGGAGAATTGAGACGCGTTATACCGATGTGAAAACAGATTCTTTGGATGAAGCCATTCGTTTAGCAACAGAAGCCAAACTTGCAGGGAAAGCATTATCCATTGGTCTGATTGGGAATGCTTCTGATCTTCTTCCTGAAATGATCGCAAGGAACTTTATTCCGGATGTCTTGACGGATCAGACGTCCGCCCATGATCCACTAAATGGATATACTCCTTCAGGCCTGTCAATGGAAGAGGCTGCAGAATTACGGAATGCACACCCAGAAGAGTATATTAAACTCTCTAAAGCTTCAATGGCCAAACATGTAAGAGCGATGCTTGAAATGATGGAAAAAGGAGCCGTGACGTTTGATTATGGTAACAATATCCGTCAAGTTGCGAAAGATGAAGGGGTAGAGAATGCTTTTGACTTCCCCGGCTTCGTTCCAGCTTATATCCGTCCCCAATTTTGTGAAGGTAAAGGTCCATTCCGCTGGGTGGCTTTATCTGGTGATCCAGAAGACATTTATAAAACAGACCAAGCGATTTTACGCGAATTCGCTGATAATGAACATTTGTGTAACTGGATCAGAATGGCTCAAGAAAAAATCCAGTTCCAAGGCCTGCCGTCCCGCATCTGCTGGCTTGGTTATGGGGAGCGCGCCCGTTTTGGTAAAATCCTCAATGATATGGTTGCAAGCGGTGAATTGAAGGCCCCGATAGTAATTGGGCGTGACCATTTGGATTCAGGCTCTGTTGCTTCGCCAAATCGTGAAACGGAAGCCATGAAGGATGGTTCGGATGTAGTGGCTGACTGGCCGATCTTAAATGCAATGGTGAATGCAGTGGGCGGTGCAACCTGGGTTTCCGTACATCATGGCGGCGGCGTAGGTATGGGTTACTCCATGCATGCAGGCGTTGTAATTGTGGCAGACGGCACCAAAGAAGCAGGAGCAAGGATTGAGCGAGTGTTGACAACGGACCCAGGGATGGGCGTAGTGCGTCACGTTGATGCAGGGTATGAACTGGCAGAGGAAACAGCCCGTGAAAGAGGAATTAATATCCCAATGCTTGATAAAGGAATTGATAAACAATGACAAAACCAATTTGGATAAAACATGCCACTCAGCTTGCTACGCTTACCTCTGAAAGGAAAGGTCCTCGTACCAAAGAGGGAATGTCGGAGCTTGGTTTGATAGAAGATGGAAGTATATGGATGGAATCTGGTTTGATCCAAGCTGTCGGTACGACCAGGGACTTGGAAGAACTATATGCAGATAGAATACATGAAGCTGAAGTTTTCGATGCTTCTGGTCATTTAGTGACGCCAGGGCTAGTTGATCCCCATACGCATGTTGTATATGGCGGGAGTCGTGAGCGTGAATTTGAAATGCGTCTCGAAGGTGCAACATATATGGACATAATGAACGGGGGCGGGGGCATTCATGCAACCACCCGCATGACCCGGGAAGCAAGTGAAGAAGAGTTGATGGAACAAACCACACGGCGTCTTGATTCGTTTCTTGCACATGGCGTGACTACAGTAGAAGGTAAAAGCGGTTACGGAATGAATTTGGAAACTGAGTTAAAGCAATTACGGGTGATGAAGAAGTTACAGGAGGAGCATCCGATTGACCTTGTTCCTACTTTTATGGGAGCCCATGCAGTTCCAAAGGAATATAAGGGCCGTGAGGATGAATTTGTCGATCATTTGATAAATGATATGCTTCCAATTGTCTCTGAAGAGAAGCTTGCTGAATTCAATGATGTATTTTGTGAAAAGGGGGTCTTTACCCCTGAACAATCGGAGCGGATTTTAAAGGCCGGAAAAAAATACGGCTTGATTCCTAAAATTCATGCCGATGAAATTGAGCCATACGGTGGAGCAGAACTAGCTGCCGAAATAGGAGCGATTTCAGCTGAACATTTGTTAAAGGCTTCTGATGAGGGGATTACTGCTATGGCTAAGTCAGGCACCATTGCCTGCTTGCTTCCAGCCACAGCTTTGTATTTAAGAGAAGATGCGGCTCCAGGACGCCGAATGGTTGATGAAGGTGTAGCAGTTGCCATTTCGACCGATTGCAATCCCGGTTCCTCGCCGACGACTTCTATGCCTCTTGTCATGAACCTGGCATGCATCTCGATGCGTCTTACCCCTGCTGAAGCACTTACGGCGGCAACATACAATGCTGCTTGTGCAATCAACAGACAAGAAAAGGTAGGTTCGCTTGAAGTCGGAAAACAAGCGGATGTCGTTTTATGGAACGTAGAAAACTATCAGGAATTGCAATATTTATTTGGTGTCAATCACGTTAAGTCCGTATGGAAAAATGGTGTGCAAGTAGTGAATGATAGGGTGAAGACTGAATCCAAAAGCCTGACTGGACTATAAAATTCACTAAAAGACGATAGACTATACCCATCGCCCATCATTAGGTTGACCGTATCTCTCATGAAATAACCATTTGATGGACTTCAATCAGTGTATCAGGAGCCTTTTTATATCCGCTGAAATTTCGGCGGATGTGAAAGGCTTTGATACCTACAACATGGGAAAAAACTAGATAAAGAGCAGCAATACTTACTGTTTTTATATTTAAAATCAGTAAGTATTGCTGCTCTCTAATAAACATCAAGGCGGGGATTACATGTTGAGAAATAACTATCGTTATTTTATCATTTTTATGATTATTCTTATTACAATCATTAATTATATTGATAGAGGTGCACTTTCATATGCCCAAGCTGAAATCATCAAGGAGTTCAATTTAGATCCAGTAAGTTGGGGAGCAATCCTTGGATATTTTGGATATGGTTATATATTCGGTGCACTATTTGGAGGAGCATTAGCAGATAAGAAAGGTCCTAAATTCATGTGGATCATTGCCGGAACTACATGGTCTTTTTTTGAAATCGGGACAATATTCGCAGGTCACATAGGTGCAGCATTATTTGGAGGCTCTGCCTTGGCAGGATTTGCGGTATTTCGTGTTTTATTTGGTTTAGCTGAAGGACCTACCTTATCAACGATGAACCGAACGATGGCAAACTGGGTATCCCCTAAAGAAAAAGGGTTTGCTGTAGCACTTGGATTAGTTGGAACGCCAATTGGAGCATTAATTACTGCACCCATCGTAGTAGGTCTTCTAACATTCACTAACTGGAAAGTAACATTTGTTATTCTCGGTATATTAGGCTTTATTTGGGTAGCAATTTGGAACAAAGTATTTACAAACTTACCAGAAGATCATCCAAGAGTCTCGAAAACCGAACTAGAAGAAATTAGAAGAGCAGATATTTTAATAGAAGGTGAGACGAAATTAGACGAACAAATAAATGTACCATGGTACCATTTTTTTAAGAACCCTACGTTAGTATTTAATGCCATTGGATATTTTGCCTTTTTATATGTAAATATTTTATTACTTACATGGACCCCAAAATATCTGCAAGATGAATTTAATTATTCACTTTCTTCACTTTCATATATTGGTATGATTCCCTGGGTAGGTGCTATTATCACTGGTCTATTAGGTGGTAAAATCTCGGATATATTACGTAGAAAAACAGGGAATTTACGTATTGCCAGATCTTGGTTCACGGTAGCATCCTTATTTTGTACAGCTGTTTGTTTTATGTTGATCCCAACAGTCGATAGTGCTGCAGCAGTACTTGCATTAATGTGTATAGGTAATGCCTTTAATTATTTACCAAATTCCATCTATTGGATAGTTGTCCTTGATACAGAACCAAATAAAGCAGGAACTTTTGGGGGAGTAACTCATTTTATTGCGAATCTAGCGACTATTATTGCCCCAACCCTAACAGGAAGTCTTGTTGCCATTTATGGATATAATGCCATGTTTATCGCAGCTTCAATAGCCGTAACGATCGGCATGATAGCCATGGTTTTCGTGAAACCAGGCAAACAAGGTAACTCATCTGAAACTACCAATAATCTGGTTAGCTAAGATAAGTCATCAGGTGTATTGATTACGAATATGTTTAAAATTTATTTCATTTCACTTTAAAAAGAATAAAAAAAGCCGTTACTTCATTTCAGAAGAAGTTACAGGAAGAGCATCCGATTGACCCTGAAATTCATGCTAGTGAAATAGAACCAAACGAGGGCGCGGAACTGGCTGCCAAAATAGGGGCTATTTCTGCTTAGCATTTATTAAAGACTTCCGAAGAAGTCAGGAACCATTGCCTGCTTGCTTCCAGCCACAGCTTTGTATTTAAGTAAAGATGCGGCCCCAGGACGCCGAATCGTTGAGGAAGGTGTAGCTGTTACCATTTCGACCGATTGCAATCCCGGATCCCCGCCGTCGACTTCTCTATGCCTCTTGTCATGAACCTGGCATGAATCGTGATGCGTTTTACCCCTGCTGAAGCACTTACGGCGGTAGCATACAATACTGCTTGTGCAATCAGGTTCGCTTGAAGTCGGAAATCAAGCGGATGGAATGGGCTTATAGAAGTATTTGTCCACATGTAATAGTGCTGAATCGTAGGATGGTGGATTATCATCCTACCCATTGTCAGCGTTAAACACTTTACCGCTTTACAGTGGAGAATAAATAAAGGGGTTTTAAGGAAATCGTGGAATAAAACCTTCTATGTGGAGGAGATATTATGTGGATAATTACTATCCATTCGAAGAATGGCTTTAAAATGTTTGAGTTTTATACAGAAAAGGAAGCAAGGGAGAAATTCGAGGTAATAGAAGGCTGTAAAATCCTTAGTGAAGTCATTTATTTCAATGATAAACAATTGGTCAAACCTTGAAGCTATATATTCATGATTAAAAAGACAAAAAAGTTAGAATGGTTTGATATAAGTTATAAAAAAATGCTATTTTATAATTTTCATTGCTGTAATTTCATTATAGTATTAGTCTTAACCATAAAATGAAAAACTACCTGTAAGTAAATTTCTAACTTGCATGGAGGTGTACATGGTAGGGTCAGCAAAATATCATTATTTTATGTGAACTAAAAACTTTGGGTGCTACCGGAGAATTAGTAATGGTGTTTTTTGGATTGATATATCTGAAAAATCAAAAAATGGGGGAGGTTCTTTGAACGAACAAAAATTCACAATTGACGATGCCCCATTTAATAAGCTTCATTTTCGTATTGCATGTGGACAGGGCTGATCGGCAGTTCTGCTTTAATTGGTCCTTATTATTTCAGGTAAGAGTGAGAATGATATCTCAGTATTTTCTATAAATCGATTTTAATGAAATAAGTCCTTTCCGTTTCACATCGAATGTAATTGTATACTTCCCTTTAAACTTGTAATCAAGACCGTTGCTTTCCTTATTAGTGGAAACAATGGTTTTTTTATTACTTTATATTCTACCATTTAGATTTTGAATCTAATTATATGTTAGGTTATCTAACAAAGTATTGTCGAAATTAAAAAAACATGGTAGAATATGAATATTCCGAAATATGAAACAATAATTCCGAATTTCAGAACTTTTGAAAGTGAAATACTTATTTTTTCCTACATATTTATAAGTCTTAATATTCGAAAATTCTGTAAATAGGAGAGTGTATGATGAATACAGTTGATTTGAATTCTGATTTAGGTGAGAGCTTTGGCACATATCGAATTGGAAATGATGCAGAGATTTTGGATTTTGTAACATCTGTCAATGTAGCGTGTGGATTTCATGCTGGCGATCCTACCGTTATGAGAAAAACGGTTCAACTTGCTTTAGAGAAAAATGTGAAAATTGGTGCCCACCCAGGATTACAAGATTTAATTGGTTTTGGCCGACGCAATATTAATATTTCCCCACAGGAAGCTTATGATATTGTTGTCTATCAAATAGGTGCATTAAATGGCTTCTTGCAATCTGAAGGCGGAAATATGCAACATGTTAAACCACATGGTGCTTTGTACAATATGGCGGCAAAGAATAAAGAGTTGTCCCTTGCCATTGCAGAGGCTGTATACAAGATTAATCCTGAGCTCATTTTATTTGGCCTGTCTGGAAGTGAATTAATACGTGCTGGACAAACCATTGGATTACAAACGGCTAGTGAAGTGTTTGCGGATCGGACATATCAACAAGATGGTTCATTGACTTCTCGAATGGAAGCGCATGCAATGATAGAAAATGATGATGTTGCTGTTGCACAGGTAGTTCGAATGGTTAAAGAAGGAAAGGTTTTGTCACAGCAAGGGACTGATGTGACTTTAAAGGCAGATACCATTTGTATTCATGGGGATGGAGCACATGCTTTAACCTTTGCTCGTCATGTAAAAAAATCCTTGGAAATATCTGAAATTACAGTTAAGTCTATTTCTAAATAAAAATCACAAACACCTAGGAGGCAGATTTCATTGGAGCCAATCAAGAATATAACTGACGAGAAAAAAAATCATTCTAAGCCAAAAACTAACTGGACATTATTACTAGGTGCAGCATTTCTTATGGCAACATCAGCCATAGGACCAGGTTTTTTAATGCAGACAACGGTTTATACCCAAAGTCTTGCAGCAAGTTTTGGGTTTGTTATTCTAATTTCAGTTATTCTTGATATTTTTGCACAAACAAATGTATGGCGCATTATTGCTGTATCTGAAAAACGAGGACAAGAGATTGCAAACATGGTTCTTCCAGGCCTGGGTTATGTTCTAGCGGCACTCATTGTTATGGGTGGGCTCGCATTTAATATAGGGAACATCGCAGGAGCTGGACTTGGTCTAAATGCGATGACAGGAATTTCCCCAACAACTGGAGCAGCAATTAGTGCAGTTATTGCAATATTAATTTTTGTTGTAAAAGAAGCGGGTAAAGCGATGGACCGCTTTACACAAATTGCCGGCTTTTTTATGATCTGTTTGATGATATATGTTGCATGGACGACTTCTCCTCCAGTTGGAGAAGCAGTAGTGAAGACATTCGCCCCTGATAAGATTAATATTATCGCAATCGTTACATTAGTTGGAGGGTCTGTAGGTGGCTATATTACATTTGCTGGCGGTCATCGTCTATTGGATGCAGGCGTGAAAGGTGTCGGAGCACTGCCAGAAGTCACAAAGAGTTCAGTAATGGGTATTTTAATAACCACAGTTATGCGAGTTGCTTTATTTTTAGCAGTTCTAGGTGTTGTATCTAAAGGCTTGCAAATTGATTCAGAAAACCCTGCGGCATCCGTTTTTCAACTTGCTGCTGGAAATGTTGGTTATAAAATCTTTGGTATTGTTATGTGGGCTGCAGCAATCACATCAGTAGTTGGTGCTGCATATACTTCAGTTTCGTTTATCAGAACATTCAGTGAAAAAATAAATAAAAAAGCTAATTGGATTATAATTGGCTTTATAGTCGTTTCAACAATTTGCTTTATGTTAATTGGTAAACCGGTAAAAGTACTGCTTGTAGTAGGAGCTATTAACGGACTTATTTTACCAATTGCCCTTGGAACATTATTAATTGCTGCTTATAAGAAAAACATTGTAGGTGAATATAAACATCCTTTATGGTTAACGATATCAGGTGTATTTGTGGTAGTTGTTATGGCGTTAATGGGTGGATATACTTTATTTACTCAGCTACCATTACTATTTAAATAAACAAATTAATTATATTTATTCAATAGGGCTGGTAGCTTTTCAAAGCTGCAGTTATATATAGGAGATGTATAATATGATTGACCTTTCGCAAGTAACCCCGGCTCAATTGCGCGCAATGATTCGCAACAATAAATGGGTTAAACCAACTGCTGGAATGGCAAACGGATATGCACAAGCAAATCTAGCAATCTTAAAAAAAGAGCATGCGTTTGATTTTTTATTATTTTGTCAACGAAACCCTAAGTCTTGTCCACTTCTAGACGTAACTGAAATTGGTTCCCCTATTCCTAAATTTGCTGCGCAGTCTAGTGATATACGTACAGATATTCCAAAATATCGGATATATAAATATGGTGAATTAGTGGAAGAAGTAACGGATATTTCAGATTATTGGGAAGATGATATGGTTGGATTTTTAATTGGGTGCAGCTTTACATTCGAACATGCCCTTTTGAATAATGATATATCGATTCGTCACATTGAAGAGGGATGTAATGTACCAATGTATAAAACGAATATTTCATGTATTGAAGCAGGGATATTTCATGGGGAAATGGTAGCCAGCATGCGTCCGATTCCTCAGAAAGATGTCGTACGAGCGGCTCAGGTTACATCGCGTTTTCCTGCTGTTCATGGGGGGCCGATCCATATTGGAGATCCGGAGGCGATTGGTGTTTCTAACATACAGCAACCTGATTTTGGCGATGCAGTAACGATTCGTGAAGGAGAAGTGCCAGTATTCTGGGCTTGTGGTGTAACGCCTCAATCTATCGCAATGGAAACCAAACCGGCGATTATGATTACGCATGCACCAGGACATATGTTTATAACGGATATTCGTGATGAAAAATTAGGCGTTTTATAATAGACAGAAAGAGTTGAGTTCTATGCCGGAAAAGCTTTTGAATAAAACTACATACGTACTGTCTCCCTTAGGCGATTCCGCAATCGTGATTACATTTGGGAATGAGATGAAATACGACATTCACAAAAAAATTAAAATGTTTATGGATTTGCTTGAAGATGAAACTTTTGTTGGATTTATAGAATGTGTGCCGGCTTTTACTAATTTGACGGTTTTTTACGACCCTCTAGTTATCTATAAGGATCAAAAACAAAGCAATGAAACTAAAACCATTTCTCCCTATGAAGTGGTACGTTCCATCTTGGAAACGAAATTACAGGATTTAAAAGGAGATAAAAAACTCTCACATCGAACGGTGTCCATTCCTGTGTGTTATGGGAAGGAATATGGCCCGGATTTGGAATATGTAGCCCGTTATAATAATTTAACTACTGATGAAGTCATCCATATTCATTCAAACGGTGAGTATTTGGCCTATATGATTGGATTTGCACCAGGCTTTCCATTTCTCGGTGGACTATCAGAAAAAATTTCAGCGCCTAGGCGTTCCTCTCCACGAATGACCATTCCTGCAGGGGCAGTAGGAATTGCTGGTATGCAAACGGGAGTATATCCTATATCAACACCTGGTGGATGGCAATTAATCGGTCAAACGCCAACCAAACTATTCTTACCAAATATAAATCCCCCAAGTTTATTACAAGCAGGGGACATTGTAAAATTCCATCCTATTTCTAATCAAGAGTATAAAGAAATTATTCTTAAGGAGGGGTTACAGTGAGCCTGCGTGTAATCAAACCGGGATTATTAACTAGTATTCAGGATCTTGGAAGAAAAGGATTTCAGCAACATGGAGTGATAGTAAGCGGTGCAATGGATGCATATTCCCTACGAATTGCAAATATGTTAGTTGGCAATAAAGAAGGTGAAGCTGCTCTTGAAATTACGTTAATGGGCCCGACTCTTAAAATAGAAAAAAATTGCTTGATCGCGATAACAGGTGGGAATTTATCACCTACTATTGACAGTCAGGCTGTTCCAATGTGGAAGCCTATTTATGTAAAAAAGGGAACCATTCTTCGATTCGCCGGATGTAAATCAGGTTGTAGGGCTTATTTGTCTGTTGCGGGAGGATATGCTATTTCTACAGTTATGAAAAGTAAAAGTACATATTTAAGAGGGGAAATTGGCGGCTATAAAGGAAGATCATTAAAAGTAGATGATGTTGTGGATTTTAATGAAACTTCTACTATACTAGATAACCGGGAGTTTAAGGAAGCGTTTAGTGCTCCAAATTGGTTTGTCAATGAAAAGGAGTTTATGCCAAGTCGCATGCCAGTTATTCGTTTCATAGATGGAAGCCAGTACGATTATTTTACTGAATCAAGTAAAGTTAGTTTTACAGAAAATTTGTTTAAAGTTTCAAACCAATCTGATCGTATGGGCTATAGAATATCTGGCCCTTTGCTAGAGTTACAGGAAAAACGTGAGCTATTGTCTGAAGCAGTAACTAATGGGTCAATTCAAGTTCCACCTGATGGAAACCCTATCATTCTTCTTGCGGATAGTCAAACAACGGGAGGGTATCCTAAGATAGCTCAAGTGATTACAGTTGATTTACCATTAATTGCCCAGGTCAAACCAGGGGAATCTATTCAATTTTCACGAGTAACCTTAAAAGAAGCCGAGCAGCTTTTCCTTCAAAAAGAACAACAATTAAAAGAATTAAAGGTTTCGATTTCATTAGCTCTAAAAAAACAGCACGTCTAATAGTAGCCTCATCAAAAAGTAGTAAAAGGGAAGAGAGTACTCTTATTAAAAGAGCACTTTCTTTTTTTGTTTATTCTCCGAAAACAGCCTTACCTCAAGAAAAACTTCCAACAGTATTTCCTCCTTCACAATAAAGACTAGAAAAGAGAAAATTTGAAATAAAGTACAGGCAGTTCTGCACACCAGAACTGTGAGTTTTTAGACAAAAGGGTTTCCATCTAAATGTTAAAACAAAGTGATCGGAACAGGTGTGCGAGACTCCTGCGGGAAAAGCGCGTCCAAGGGAGACCCCGCAGGCGCAAAAGGCGCCGAGGGCGGACCGCCTGCGGAAAGCGAGTGCCTGAAGTGGAAATCAACGTTCAAATTGTACAAGCCATAAAAATAGACAAACTCGATTTTCATCGAGTTTGTCTACAGTCTGGCAGTTCTGTACATCAGAACTGTTTTTTTATTTTTCAAAGATAGGGGAATTTTCCCCATAGGATAGGGAAGTTCCCCGATATGGAAAAATCGGGGCAGCTCTTACAATAAGGGTATGGTAATTGTTTGTAATGAGGAGGAATAGTAATGCAGGCAAAAGTAGCAGCAAATCAAAAAACAGGGAAATCAATTGATAATGCTTTTGCATCACATTTTGCTAAGTCTATGTTTCTAGCAGTTTGCGGACTTGTAATCTTATCGTTTGTTGGCACGAAAATGTTTACACACGTAGATTTAAACCTTTATGGCTATATGGTAGGGACGATTATTTTTATTGGGGGGTTCTTTTACAGGTTTATCGCATGGGGTGAAAGGCCTCCAACAAAGATTTTTATAAAAAAAGGCATCAAACTTCTATTTAGAAAATCAACGCCTAAAACATCAGTTGAACATTTAGCAACATACAATTTCATCTGGAATAGGGGAATTTACCGATGGACTCAGCACGTTCTAATCGGATGGGGATGTATCCTTTCCTGCTTCGTTACATTCCCTCTAGTATTTGGATGGATGTACTTCACCATGGACGACAATGGCTACTACAACATTATCGCAATGGGGATCAAGGTAATAACAGTACCAGCTAATGGGATCATTGCGAATTTATCATATAACGCTCTGAACATTACTGCTGTAATGGTTATCGCCGGAGTATGCATGGCACTTTACCGCCGTTTGAAAAATATGCAGGCAAGAGCAGAACAAAAATTCATGTATGACTTTCTTCCATTATATATGCTGTTATTGGTTAGCGTTACAGGCTTGTCACTAACGTTTATGAACATCTCTTTGCACGGTGCAGGGCAGCCAGCTATGTCCCTGATTCACCAGTGGTCAGTCATTATTACATTGATTTATCTTCCATTCGGAAAACTTGCTCACATACCTTTCCGCCCTATGAGTGTATTTGCAAGAAACTACAGAGAGCATTATGCGGAACAATCCATGAAAGGATGCAAAGTATGCGGTGTTGAGTTTGTTTCAACAGAGCAATCAAAAGATGTCGTAGAGGTTCTCGGCGTGAACGATATTGAATTTCAAACGAAGGAAGGTTATCATCTCGCTGAAATGTGCCTACCTTGCCGAAGAAAATACCGGATTGCTCAATTTTCCGGTTTCCCTATCCATGAGCTAAAAGTTAAGGAGGCAAACCAGAATGCAGAGGGATAAGTTTTTTAAAGAAGTAGAGAATGTGATACACCCGAATGAAACACTGGTCAAAACGCATTGTGCGTATTGTGGAATGCAGTGCGGAATGAATTTAAGGGTAAATAGAGCGACAAATAAAATCATTGGGGTTGAACCACGTTATGACTGGCCTGTAACGGTTGGGAAAATGTGTCCAAAAGGGGTTACAGCTTACCAGCAGACGAACCATGATGATCGTATTTTAAAACCGCTTATTCGTGATGATGCATCATTAAAGGGAACAAAGGAAGGCTTTCGTGAAGCAAGCTGGAATGAAGCATATGATTTAATCGCGAAAAAGTTCAGTGAGCTTCAAAATAAATATGGAAAAGATTCATTATCCGTTTTTAGCGGTGTATCAATGACAAATGAAAAATGCTATTTAACAGGGAAATTTGCACGTGTGGCTCTTGGAACACGCTACATTGACTATAATGGCCGTTTCTGTATGTCAAGTGCGGCCGGGGGATTCCTTCGTTCTTTCGGCGTAGATAGAGGTTCAACATTACCCTGGACAAATATTCATGAAACAGATTGCTTATTTATTGCAGGAAGTAACACAGCAGAATGTCATCCAACTTCTATGTTCAGAGTCTGGAACGTTCAAGAAAGAGGCGGATACATTATCGTGGTAGATCCCCGCGAAACGCCTATTGCGAGAAGAGCGGATGTGCACCTTGACCTGAAACCAGGAACGGATCTTGCCCTTGCTAATGGAATCTTAAATTTATTAATTCAAAATGGTTATGCTGACGAAGAGTTTATTAATAATCATACAAACGGATTTGAAGAAACAAAAGAGCTTGTAAAAGAATTCACACCGGAATATACGAGTGAGCTTACAGGTGTGGCACCGGAAAAAATCATTCGCGCAGCAGAGATTTATGGAAAAGCACCGAATGCAGTTGTCATGTTTGCCCGTGGAATTGAACAGCAGCATAAGGGTGTTGACAATGTTTCTGGATATACAAACTTGGCGCTTGTAACAGGTAAGATTGGCCGTCCGAAGTCTGGTGTAGCAACATTCACTGGTCAAGGAAATGGACAGGGTGGTCGAGAGCATGGTCAGAAAGCGGATTTATTGCCAGGATACCGAAAAATTACAAATCCTAAACATGTAGAAGAAGTTTGTAAAGTATGGAAAATCACTCCGGAAGAAATGCCTCAGCCGGGTGTTTCTGCTTATGAAATGTTTGAACTAATGGAACAAAAAACGATCCGCGGATTGTATCTGCTATGTTCTAATCCTGCAGTATCCGCGCCGAATTTAAATTTCGTCAGGAGCGCGATGAAAAACCTGGATTTTATGTTGTGTTCGGATTTCTATCTTTCTGAATCAGCAGAGTTTGCGGATGTGATCCTGCCGTCTGTAACGTGGTCAGAAGATGAAGGGACAGTTACAAACCTGGAAGGAAGAATTATTAAGATAAATAAGGCACAAGAACCAATCGGTGAATCTAAGCCCGATTGGCAAATACAAGTAGAGCTTGCAGAACGTCTCGGAAGAGGAAAATATTTTTCATATTTGAAAACAGCAAAAGATATAGCTGATGAATTCAGACTGGCTAGTAAAGGCGGATATGCCGATTATTACGGTGCTACATGGGATAAAATCGACAAACAGGATGGAGTATTCTGGCCTTGCAAGGGTGAAAATGATAAGGGAACGCCGCATATGTTCCTGGATAAAAAATTCTATCACGCAGACGGAAAAGCAAGAATTTGTGCGCTTCCTTACCGTCCCCCAGCTGAAGAACCAGATGAAAAATATCCGCTTCGTTTAACAACTGGACGTGTCGTTTACCACTACTTATCAGGGAACCAGACGAGAAGGATCCAGTTCCTTCGTGATATGTGTCCGGAGCCATACGTCGAAGTACATCCAGAAACAGCGAAAAAATACAATATGGAACATGAGGAAAGGGTCCGCCTATTTACCCGAAGAGGTGAGGCAATCTATAAAGTGAAAATTACAGAAGCAATTCGGAAAGATACTGTATTTGTTCCGTACCACTTTGGTCACGAGCAATCTATCAATCTATTAACCATTGCAGCACTTGATCCGATCTCTCGTATGCCGGAATATAAGGCGTGTGCTGCTCAATTGGAAAAAGTAGAAATAAAGAAGGTGCAATAAATGAAAAAGAGGCTCTACTTAGAACTTGAAAACTGTATAGGATGCCGTTCATGCCTCGCAGCATGTACACAATGCGGAGGGCATGAAGAGCGGAACAGAAACTATGTTTATGATGTAAACCCTATGGTTAATCGGCAAACCATGCCTCTAATGTGCCTTCATTGTGTGAATCCGGCCTGTGCAAGAAGCTGTCCAGCCCAGGCAATCCAAATTCATGAAACAGGGGCCGTGTTATCAGCTCTCGTTGAAAAATGTATTGGCTGCCAAAACTGTACAATTGCTTGTCCATACGGAATTCCAAAATTTGATACTGAACAAAACTTAATGTACAAATGCGATTTATGTATCGACCGGACAAAAGACAGTATCCCGCCAATGTGTGCAAGTGTTTGCCCGACTGATACACTTCAGTGGCTATCTGATGAAGAAATTGAAAATAAGAAAAAACAATTTAATCTAGATAATGGAAAATGGGTGACTAGCATGCCATATCTTGAAGGTGAAACGAACGTTAAAGTAAATTTGCCTGGTATTTTACAGGGGATAACAAAGCTATTTTAGGAGGGATTAAGATGCCGTCAGATAAAAATAATAAAATTCCCTTTAATGAAGATAATTACACCCATAATATTGAACGGAATAATGAAAGAAAGCTTGATAGACGTGGGTTCATGAAAACATTAGTGGGAGCTGCTGGCGTATTCGCAATTTCCTCCCTTCCTTGGGGAGCGGTAGCGGCTAAAGAATTGCTGGGGCTTGGGGAAAAGGAGTATCCTCACAAAAAAATCACAGATGTAAGCAAACTTGCAATTGGTGACGCTTTAGAGTTCAAATTTCCAGGTGATCATGATGATGCTATTTTGATCAGATTGTCAGAAAAGAAATACGTAGCTTACCAAAATGCATGCACACATCTTCGTTGCCCGGTTTTCTGGGTGAAGGAAGAAGGGGAGATGGTTTGTCCTTGTCATCATGGGAAATTTGATGTTGAAACAGGTGCTCCAACTGCCGGTCCGCCAAGAAGGCCGCTGCCCGAGATTCAGGTGAAAGTTGAAAATGGCGCAGTATACGCAGTAAGGGTGAAGCGTTATGAGGCTTAAGTTTATTGGTGTCGTGTTGCTTTGTGCCTTCTTTATGATGAATATTGTATTTACCCAATTTATGGTTCACCAATATTATTATGAAAATTATGTAAATGTATTAATATTTGGGGGATTAAACATTGTGGTGTTTCCCTTAGCGTTATTTACTTATAAAAAAACGAAAAATGAAATGGAGTGAATTAAATGAACAGTGAAACATACCTTGATTTTTGTTTTATAAAAGAAGCATCTGGAAATTTTGCTGTTGAAATCGATAAGCTCCTTTCAGACCTTTTTAAAGATGTCCGACTAAACTGGTATTTAGATGAAAAGTCAATCGATGGGGTCGATATCGTAGTTGCTGAAGTAAAAGGAATGAGCAGATGGGAGTCTGAAGAGGAAGCAATTGAATTTATCGAGATTCATGCAAAAGATACATTCTGGAAATATTTGCAGGGTTATCAAATGAATGTTTACATGGCAAAGAGAGGGTGCAATACCTGTGGAGCTCATTAAAATAGAAGATATACAACCGTTAGTATCAGAAAAAGCGAGTGTAGCCATCCTAGATGATGGTGGTCAGGATAAAGCTTCTTTCGTTACAAAAACGATTGTTAAGGTGGAGCTTTGTCCTGACACCACACATCTGCGCATTTATTTTGACGACATTAACTTTTTTGCTGTCCCATTGATATCGATTGTGACTAAAAATGTAAATGAGTGGTCTGCTTTTGATGAAAATTCGGGTTTACACTATATAATTAGAAGAGAGAGTGGTCACGATGTTTAAAAAAATTCAGCTGCCATTACAAACCTTGAATCTCGTTGTAGGATTTATGGTGTGGGTATTAATTTCTTCACTGCTGCCTTTTATTAAAGAAGATATCAATATACCGGAGGGGCAGCTTGCACTGGTAACAGCTGTTCCGGTTATTTTAGGATCTATCCTTCGTATTCCCCTTGGCTTTTACGCCAATCAGTTCGGGGCCAGGAAAATTTTCCTGATTAGCTTTATATCGCTGTTATTCCCTGTTTATTACATCAGTATCGCGGATTCTCTTGCTGATTTGTTGATTGGAGGGCTTTTCCTTGGTATTGGGGGAGCGATATTCTCTGTTGGAGTAACCTCTTTACCGAAGTATTATCCTAAGGAACGCCATGGTTTTATTAACGGAATTTACGGTGCAGGAAACCTCGGAACGGCTATATCAGCGTTTGCAGCACCTGTTGTAGCTTCGAAGTTTGGCTGGTCAACAACCGTGCAGCTTTATCTTGTGATTTTGGCAGTCTTTATTGCAGGTAACTTCCTATTAGGAGATAAAAAGGAACAGAGAGTAAAAACACCGCTTTTAGAACAGATTAAGGGTGTCTACAAAAATGAAAAACTATGGCTGCTAAGCTTATTTTACTTTATAACATTCGGTTCTTTTGTTGCATTTACTATTTATCTGCCAAACTTTCTTGTAGCGAACTTTGGATTAGATAAAGTGGATGCTGGTATAAGGACCGCAGGCTTTATTGTCCTTGCTACTCTTATGAGACCAATTGGCGGATGGCTTGCCGACCGCTTCCATTCTCTTATTCTACTCATGTTTGTTTTTGGAGTTTATACGATTTCAGCCATGATCCTATCCTTTGCTCCATCAATTGGCTGGTACACATTTGGCTGTTTAAGTATTGCTCTCTGTGCTGGAATGGGAAATGGTGTTATTTTTAAGCTTGTGCCGATGTATTTTCAAAAGCAAGCTGGTATTGTGAATGGTATTGTGTCCGCAATGGGAGGTTTGGGAGGATTTTTCCCGCCGTTAATTCTATCGTTGTTATTCAATATCACAGGCCATTATGCAATCGGGTTCATGGCATTGTCTGAAGTTGCTCTTGCAAGTTTGATTTTAGTTGTCTGGATGTATTTCCAAGGTAAAATGGGGCTTGCCAAAGAAGTGATGGACCATACAATAGAAGGCATTTTGATCACCGATATCAGTGGTAAAATCATTTCAGTAAACCCTGCGTTTACTAATATTACGGGCTATCAGGAAAATGAGGTAATTGGAAAGAATCCTAGTATACTTAAGTCAGGTAAACAGCCTCAAACTTTTTATGAGGATTTGTGGAAATCTATTAAAAAAAATGGTTTCTGGCAAGGTGAAATCTTGAATAGCCGGAAGGATGGACAACAATATCTACAATGGCTGACAATTAGTGCAATAAAAAATGATGCCGGGGATGTCGTTCAATATGCCGGGATGTTTAGTGACATTTCTAATCATAAAGTGAAAAAAGCATAAAAAATCTATGTGCAGCAAATCAATGAAATCCCAGTCTTGAAGCAGAGTTTTCGACATACACGAAGTACTAGTACAAACTTTCCCACTGGACAAGAAAATCTTCGTCAGCTTTTACATCGCACGACCAAAAGCGTAACTTTTGGGAGGACGTGGCGTTTTAGTCAGCCTGCCCGATAATTTGCGACAAACAAGTAAGGAGGGTGGGAATGAATACTCAGCCACTCAAAAAAAACATCAGTTCTTATATTATTCAAACTCATGAAGAAGAGATTAAACGAATTGCAATGGAGCTTCATGAAGGTGTGGGACAGTCCCTCTACAGTCTCTTTACGGGTATGCAGCTTATTGAAAAGGCAATCGAACAGCCTGACATGAAAAGCTATGCAGGTGATATGAATCAGCTATTGGAAAAGACAATTCAAGAAATCAGGCTCTTGGCTGTAGAATTGCATCCTCCTACCCTTACAACTCTGGGGCTGATTTCCGCTATGAAAAGCTATATAAAATTATACACTTCAACATATGGCATTGAAGTTGAGGTAGAGAATCTGGGTGTTGAATCAAAAATATCTGATAGAGATAGCATTACACTTTTCAGAGTCTGCCAGGAAGCATTAGTGAATATAGCAAGATATGCTGATACAATGAAGGCAAGTATAATATTCACATGGAAAAAAAGCAGGTTATTGATTAAGATTAAAGATTCAGGAAAAGGGTTTGAGGTGGAAACCGCTATGAATAAGTCGAGCGGGCTTGCAGCCATGAGTGAAAGAATGCATTTGATAGGAGGAAAATGTTTCATATTTTCAAAAATAGATGAAGGGACATCTATAGAGATTTCCCTTCCATTATATTAAAATGTACTAAACAAGGGGTTTGCTAATTGGGCAATCCCCGTTGTTGTTTCATATTCAACTAATAACAATACATATACGAACAGAGCAAAGGGGGGGCAGCTTTGATAAAAATTTTGCTTTGCGATGATCACGCCGTTGTAAGAATGGGCTTAAAGATGCTATTAAATAATCATGCTGATATGGAAGTCATAGCGGAAGCTTCCGAAGGGAACGAAGGAATACAGCAAGCGCTAGAGCACCAGCCTAATGTGGTAGTCATGGATTTAAGCATGCCTCATGGGAAAGATGGCTTATCAGCAACTTCAGAACTGAAAAAACTAATGCCTGAAGTATCCATATTAATACTTACAATGCATGATGATGAAGAATATTTATTCAGAGCCATTCAAGCGGGGGCTTCAGGCTGTATTTTAAAAAGTGCACCGCATGAAGAATTATTACTAGCTATTCGCTCTGTATCAACCGGAAATGCTTACCTTCATCCATCTGCAACAAAAAGGTTAATGGAGGTATACATAGGCAGTGTGAAGCAGGGGACCTCTGATATTTTCAATCTGCTTTCGGACCGTGAAAAAGAGGTACTGACATTGATTGCGAAAGGATTTTCCAATAAAGAAATTGCCGGACAACTTGTCATAAGTGTCAAAACGGTTGAAACCCATAAAGGAAACCTGATGGAGAAGCTTCAGATGAAAACAAGACATGAACTTGTTGCATTTGCTTTAAAAAAGGGGTTATTAGGGCATGGAATTTAACGTGTGCAATAAATCAAAAAAAGATCAACCATTTAAACAAACGTGTGAACAAGTATTGAAAGAGTTGGACTGTGATTTTGTTGGTCTTGCTTTACAAAACAGCAACGGTCCAGATGTAAGCTGGCATTATGCCGCCGGGAACAGAAATGATAAATACAAAAGAATAACTGTTCGATATGGGAAAGGGATAGCAGGTAAGGTCATCTCTACAGGCAGGCCGATGAAAATTGAAGATTTTCCTAATAATATCCTCGGCAAAGCACTAGAATATCCTATCATGCTCGCGGAAAATCTCAAATTCGCTTTCGCAGTTCCAATTCAATTTAAAGTTGTTCTCAAAGGAGTATTATTGGTAGGTAATAGAACAACTCAGCCTATTTCTGAAAGTGACCAGCAAACGATCCTTGATGCAGCGAAAAAATTGGAAAAGGAATTAAAGAGCTCAATTTAACGGCAACAGGAGGACTATGTATGGACTGGAATAATCATTTGGAAAAGGAAAAAGAGAATTTTTCTGGGTCCAGCGATGCGACAATTCTCGTCAATGAATCTGGCATCATCTCTTTTGCGAATCAACGGGTATATGAAAATTTTGGTTATTCAAATCATGAATTAATAGGAGAAAACCTTTTGAATCTTATGCCAGGAGCAAACCTTCTGGCAAGTGGGGAAGGAGAAATAATCCACCAGTTCGGAATCCACAAGGATGGTCATGCTTTTTCCCTTTTTTTCAGGATGAATGCCTTTTCTCTTGAAAAAGAGGTCTATTACTTAGTCGTGTTCCATAAAGTGAAAGACCAATCACGGCTTAATCAAAATCAAACCTACCCCATAAAAGAGCTGGTTGATATTATGTACGCAATAGATGAATCAACGATTGTTGCTTTTACAGATGAAAAAGGCAAGATAAAATCCTTCAATAAGAAATTTTGTGAGGTATCCAAATATTCAGCATCGGAGCTTATAGGGAAAGATCATCGAATTATCAATTCAGGTCATCATTCAAAGGAATTTATGCAAAATCTTTGGAGAACAATCACTGAAGGAAGTGTATGGCAGGGAGAGGTTAAGAACAGAGCAAAGGATGGAACCTATTATTGGGTAGATACTACAATTGTCCCTTTCTTAAATGAAATGGGGAAACCTTTTAAATACCTGGCAATTCGGAAGGAAATTACCGAATATAAACGAGTTGTAGAGGAACTGGAAAAATCCGTACATAAACTGGTCGATTTTCAATTTGCTTTGGATGCTTCATCAATTGTAGCAATAACCGATCAAAAAGGGACCATCAAATATGTTAATGATCAATTTTGCCGGATTTCCAAGTTTTCAAAGGAAGAGCTGATTGGACAGAATCATCGAATTATTAACTCGGGATTTCATTCTAAAGAATTTTTCAATGATCTTTGGAAAGTGATTTCATCCGGGAATGTATGGAAAGGCGAGATTAAAAATATGACCAAGGATGGAACTTATTATTGGGTAGATACGACAATAGTTCCTTTTCTTGATGAGCACAATAAACCATACCAGTATTTGGCGATTCGCCATGAAGTGACTAAGAGGAAGATTGCGGAAGAAGAGATTCAGAAAATGACGGGTAAAATCATTGATGTTCAGGAAGATGAAAGGAAACGCCTTTCCCGCGAGCTTCACGATGGTATTGGACAGAACCTATACAGCCATCTCATCACGATTAACAGGCTGCAGGCAGAAATGAGTCATCCTCTGTTAGATCAGATGCGAGATGAAGCAACTGAAATAATCGAAGAACTTCGACACCTATCATGGGAACTGCGACCATCAGTACTTGATGATCTTGGTTTGTTTCCTGCCATTCGCTCTTATTTGGTCCGGTTTTCAGAGCATCACCATATCAGGGTCCATTTTGACTGTTATTTAAATTGCCGTCTGAACACAAACAAAGAAATTACCATTTACCGTATAATCCAAGAAGCATTAACGAATATTCGTAAATATGCTCATACCAAGGAAGCAACAGTGACGATTCGGGAAATAGATGAAGAGATTCGTGTGGTCATAGAGGATAAAGGAAAGGGCTTTGATATTGAAAAGGTTACCCGTGGGGTAGGCTTATTCAGTATGGAGGAGAGGGCTAGAGCAGCCGGTGGAAACCTTTCCCTTCATTCAGTTGAGGAGAGGGGGACAAAAGTATTTTTGGAAATACCTTTGTAGGAAAATTCAAGTAATTTTATATGTAAGGAATTTTTAGGGGCTTTCGAAATTAAGGAAATGTTCCCATTGGGGCTGCTGTTAGAACTAAAAACTAAAGCGTTAAGAAGCTAATACGAATAAGTGCTCATATTTTATAATAAAAAACACCTATCTAATGAAATATTAACTAAAAATTGGAATCGTGAATGGAGAAAAAGTATGCAGGCACATAACAAAACCGTCGTGAAATCCATGCAGATCCTTACGCTTTTCATAAATCATCCGAAACTCACCTTTAATGAGATGATGGAACTTTCCGACCTGCCGAAAACCTCTTTGCACCGTATGGTGGGATCATTAGAAGAAATGGGATTTTTAACAAGGGACGATGTTGGCAATTATTCACTTGGACTGATATTCTTGCAGTTCGGTCAACTGGTAGGGGAGCGTTTGGATATCAGATCAATTGCCTATCCCATCATGAAAGACCTTCGGGATGATGTAGAAGAAGCAGTGAATTTAATTGTGAGGGATAAGGACGAAGCCATGTACATTGAAAAGGTGGACACATTGCATCCTGTTCGACTTTATACATCTATTGGAAGGCGTTCGCCATTATACGCTGGCGACTCTCGTATCATTCTAGCGCATTTGCCAGAAGAAGAGCGTGAAGCTTATTTGGAAAGTATTGAATTAAAACCAATTGCCATTGGAACGATAATCGATAAAGATACACTTCGTCACGCTTTGGATGAAGCTAGAATGAAAGGTTACACGATAACTTCATCGGAACTTGAGAATTATACGAAAGCGGTGAGTGCGCCGATACTCAATGGCAAAGATCAAATAGTAGCTGGTATTAGTGTGGCTGGGATTGAGGCTAGATTTCAGGAAGATCGCTTGCCTGAATTGATTGACAAAGTAACGAAAGCCGCCAAGGAAATTTCCATGAAACTAGGTTCTAAAAAAACTTAAAGAAAAATAGAAAATGATGTTTTTACAAACAATCATCATTTAAATCGATAGTTTCCTTAATTAGGATGACTTACATAAGATGGTTGATTCCTATATAAAAAATGAAAAGGGAATAACCTGCAAAGCCACCGATCATGGTGGTTTTTTGTATTTTTTGGGCTGCTCAGCAGTAAAATGATTGATGGTAGCAGCTTTATTAGGAAAGTGCTTATCATCAACCATTTAGTTACTTGATCGGGAGTGAGAACTAACTGAGGCAAGACGCATAAGTGAACCATTCGAGATGGTTCACTTATGCTAATAAAGTAGGCAATCTACAGCACTATATTCAAGCTTTTGAATCTGGTCACACTCATACGGATGATCGTTGGTCTGCCTCTAAATATGCACAAAGTCTGATTGATTTATATTTCTCGGCACCCCGATGTCAGCCATTGTAAGTAAACCTGGTTTACGGAGGGCATCAATTTGCTTAGCGGTATTGATAATCATGGCAGCCGTTGCGGTATCCCCAAAGATGCCGTTTGGAACAATCAACCTTTGGGTTTCGTTCCCCTCGATAACGATTTCATCTTCTTGTTTAATACCTGCAGACATCGTTAAATCCAGGTGAATTTCCTTTCCGTCCGTTGTCTTGCCTGTGGAAATTTGATGAAGCCCCTTAACATCCCCAGGTTTTAAGGTAGTTAGGGGAACGGTAATATTTTCGCTTGCAATCGTTGGTTCAATTGTATTGAGTACACTTGAAAGTTTCCAATTGAGCCCATAAGCGATTAGTCTGACAGACTCCTCAAGTCCTACATGTCCAATTTTATTCTGTTCAGCTAAAAATTCAAACTCTTCTTTGGTCATACCGATTCCGACCTTCTTTTGTAAGGGAAGGCGCCTTTTCGAAACATCCACTTTACGATTGACCCTAATTTTGTTAACCGTCGTCAATACTGTAGAAAAAGAAATGGCCATAGTATCCATTATGTAGCCTGGATTGATTCCGGTCCCAATGACACTAAGTCCCTTTGCTTTAGCGTAATCATCTATTTCCTGTGAAAGTGCAGGGTAGCGATGCCTAGGGAAAGAAAGCTCCTCACAGGTGGAAACCACTGAAAATCCATGATCTAACAGCTCTTTGATTTGGGGCCATACTTGTTGCGCGTTTGAACCGGTTGCATGAAGGGCGACAGGGTGGTCAGCGTCAGTCTTTACTTCCTTTATATGGGAGACTACACACTTATTCGTTTCCTTTTCATTAATGAGTGAGCCAATGTCCTTACCTACCTTATCGGGATCAATATCAACAACGCCGATAATCGATTGCGGATTGGTTTGGTAAGCACTGCGTAGTATTTCAATGCCAATGGGGCCGAGTCCAAATACTGTAAATTCAGAATATTGTTTAGCCATTCATCTCTCATCCTTTCAAAATAAGGTATAACAAAATGTTAACATTGAGAGATAAATAATAAAAATAGATAATTTTTATATATTTATAAATAATCGTTATAAAAGGAATGACCGCAATGAATGTGTGGCTATATGCAAAATAGGCTTCCAAGGTTTTACTTAGGAAAGTCGCCCCTTTTTTTGCCTGACCGAGCTTAAATTAAATAGAAAGCTTGAGGAAAGTTGAAGTAATCAACCAAATCGTAGCTTTTTATTAATAACAGGTAGTTAACAAGTATGTTAGTTGCACGTTAAAAACATATGGGATGAATAGAAAAAACCGTTCAATTTTCTGAACGGATTGAATCAAATTAGTTGTGTTAGTCATATAATTTATATTCCTGTTTTTATGCCAAAACCTATTAAAATTAAGCCAGTTGATTTTTGGAATGCTTTCTGGAATTTGGAGTTGTTCAACCATTTTTTTGCGTAATCAATTAGATAAACAAGAAATAGAAACCATAATACAGCGAGTAAGGTTAAGATGAAGGCTAATATAATCAATTGCTGGTTTACATTTCCGCTCAAATTGACAAATTGGGGCATGATTGTTATATAAACTAAAATAGTCTTTGGATTAAGAATATTATTAAGTAATGCTTGCATAAAGGAATCCTTATTATGCCGATTTAAATAATTCGTGGGTGTATTTGCTTGTGCTTGTATTTCTTTTAAAGAAAAAGCGCTTTTAGTAAAAAAACTTTTTATCCCTAAATAAATTAAGTAGGCGGCTCCCAAATATTTGATAGTACTGAAAAGAATCACAGACTTTGCAATGACAACAGATAACCCAAGAATAGCAATAAGCGTCCAAAAAGAAAGTCCCGTTGCCATTCCGAGAACGGTATAACGTCCAGCCTTTGGACCATAGCTAAGCGTGTTTTTCACTAAGAGCATAGTATCTGCTCCAGGTATAATAACCATCATTGCAACTATTGATATGTAAGTTAGTAAGCTATCCATACTATTTCTCCCCTCTCGTTATTAGTGACTACTCAAGTAACTACTCATTAAGTATATTGGATGCTTATGGAAAAGGTCAACAGATTTTGCTAAAATATTAGTTACTAAGGTAGCAACTAAGGTTGTGTTGGAGGATTTATGAAAGAAAACATTTTGGAAACATTAAAAAATCTAAATTTTACCGAATATGAAGCGAAAGCATATCTTACCTTATTGGAAGAATCGCCATTGACTGGCTATGCAGTAGCAAAAAACTCCGGTGTACCACGTTCAAGAATATATGAAATTCTAGACAGTCTTGCAATAAGAGGAGATATTTTGGTTAGTCCTGGAAACACGCCACAGTATACTCCTGTTCCTGCAAAGGAGCTAATCAAAAACCGTCGAATAAAAGCAGAAGAGAATTTTGAACTGGCTGAAAAATCATTAGCGGAGTTTGAACGTTCTGCAAATGACCGTGAAAATATCTGGAATATCACTGGCCGCAATGAAATACTCGATAAGGTAAAAGCTTGTATATTATCTTCTGAAAAAAGAATACTCTTAGAGATTTGGGAAGAGGAATTCGAAGAATTGGAGCCTGAACTTAGACAGGCAGCAACTAGAGGGGTCAATGTAACAATTATTGCTTATGGGAAAATTGTATGTGATTTTGCTAATGTTTACCTCCATTACATGGGTCATGAAATTACAGAAGAGTATGGTGGACGATGGCTTATTATTAGTGGAGATGACTCAGAAGTAGTTGCAGGTATTGTCTCGCTGGGTAAAGATAGCCGTGCGGCATGGACAATGCATGTAGGTTTGGTCATGCCAATTACAGAAGTCATGATTCATGATTTGTATCTCATGGAAATTATGGAGAAACATAGAGAGCTTTTAGAAGAAAGTTTTGGTGAAAACCTCGCCAATTTACGTAAAAAGTTTTCTATCCATCCAGATTTCAAGAAACATTACGTTGACTAGATTTGTACTATTTTTGCCTTTAATCTACCTTTTCAAGGGGTGGGCAAAAACATCTTATTTAAGGACTGAACGGTAAAGACCGATCAGTCCTTTTTTATCAATAGGATATACCCTATTGGTAAAAAGTTATTACCTTTCTAGCAATATAAAAAAGATAGGCAAAATTACTAAGGAGGAATTATTTCTTAGTCTTTTTTTGCTTACTACAGTTACTTGATTAAGCTTATCCGAGTGATTAGATTATGATTGTTAAAAAAAGTTTTGTGTTTTATTAAAACTTTTCCTATTCTCTTTTCGAATATATAAATAGAAGCAGCAATATGGGGAATATGTGGTGAAAATATGGATCAAGAGAAGCAGTGGATCAAAAAGATAAAAAGAAATGCAAACAACGAAGCAGCTAATAAGTTGATATCCAAATATTACAAGGAAATGTATGCCTTTGTGTACAAACAAACTCTGGATGCTGAGCTATCACTAGATTTAACGCAAGAAATTTTTATTAGTGTCTTAAAGTCAATCAATCGCTTTGACGATTATAAAGCTTCATTTAGAACATGGCTTTATAGGATAGCTTCCAATCGGCTAGTAGATTACTACAGGTCGAAACACTATAAATATAGGCAGCTTTCAGAGTCTATTGATGGTCATGATTTTGAGGATGAGGAGGATGTGACAGTTTCTTTGGAGTACAAAGAGGATGTTGAAAAAATCACTTCAATCGTTAATGAGTTGGAGACTAACTCACAGCAAATTGTTCGACTTAAGTTATTTGCAGAGTATACGTTGCAGGAAATTGCTGTAATTGTACAAGTTCCCCAATCAACAGTTAAAACAAGGTACTATGCGGCGTTGAAACTGATAAAAAAAGAAATGAAGGAGCATCGATATGAGTAAAGAAAAATTTCATATTCCTATCCCCGATGAACAGACAATCCAATCTGATATCAAGCATATTGTCGCTGCAGGAGTAAAACAAAAGGAGTCTTTCCCTTCCTATCTTTATAAGCTATACAAACAAATTGGAATGAAAAATTTACTGCCAACCCGTTTGGATGAAATTTGCATCATCTTATCAGTCATGGCAATTTTGATTTTCCTATCAAGCAGTTTTTCCGAATCGAAAGGGATTCGGGAACAGGATTTCTATGCCTTTACCTTTCTCCTTTCGCCTTTGCTCTATATGTCTCTTTCTGTTTATCATTTTGCACAAAAAGTTCAAACAGCTACCTATGAAGTAGAAATGGTTTGCAAATATAGTCTCTATCAGATTACAGCATTTCGAATGTTAGTTTTGAGTGTGATTTCGATTTTTATTAATATCATCAGCATCTTTTCCATTGTTATGATGTACGACGATCTGAACTTTTTTAGAGTGCTAATGATATCCATTACATCCTTGTTTTTGTTTTCCATTCTCTTTCTGTTTGCCTGTATGAAGAAGCAGTCTGTAACCAGTGCCACCTTAGTGATTGGCAGTTGGGTTGTGTTAAATTTCGGATTTAGGTTAGTAGACAGTCATTTATATGAAGGATTTCTAATGAAGGCACCTATTCTCGTTTATGTGCTTGTTCTAATTATCAGCATTTCTATCTATATCAAATATTTAAACAAGTTGGTCTACTTAAAACCATCGGAGGGAGTTCAATAATATGTTAGTCGTGAAAGATGTAAGTAAACAATATGGAAGTTTTTTAGCATTAAAAAATATGAATCTGGAGTTTAACGATGGTGTCTATGGACTTCTAGCACCAAATGGCGCAGGTAAAACAACTTTAATCAAAATGCTTGTGACATTAATTTCGCCAAGCAAAGGAGAAATTTTATATAACGGAACAAATATTGTTGATTTAGACGAGGACTATCGCGATATCCTTGGATATTTGCCACAGCAGTTTGGCTATTATAAAAACTATTCTCCGAAGCAATATTTATTATATTTAGCTGCGTTAAAAGGCCTTGACAAAAAGAACGCATTAGAAAAAATATCTGAGGTATTAGAAAAAGTGGCTTTAACAGATGTTACTAATAAAAAAATGAAGAAGTTTTCTGGAGGCATGATACAAAGGGTCGGGATTGCACAGGCTCTTTTAAATGATCCAAAAATATTAATTCTGGATGAGCCAACAGCCGGTCTCGATCCAAAGGAACGTGCACGTTTTCGACAGCTCCTTACAGGACTTGCGCGGGAAAGGCTTGTCATTATTTCTACTCATATTGTCTCTGACATCGAGTCGATTGCTAATGAAGTGATAATGATTAAAAATCAGCAACTATTATATAAAGGTTCCGTCGAAAAGATTTGCAATACGCTTGATGGACATGTTTATGAAACATCAATTAGCTATGAACGACTGGAATCTTTCCGCAAACAATATGTTCTTCTTTCAGAAAAGCAGGAATATGGAAGCATGATTGTCCGGTTTGTCCAAAAGGGAAAAACAGAGGCAGACTGGATTCCAGCAAATCCCCATTTGGAAGATGTCTTCCTTTATGAATACCATGATGAATTGTTGACGGATCTGGAATCGCCATGAGAATTATTTTTCACGAATGCAAAAAGGCATTCACTTCGCCTATTATTCTAGCTTTATTGATTTTGTTTAGTGCTTATAACATTTATTTAATCTATAACTCTTCTGATTTTAAAGATGAATTGCATGTTGCAAACGAATTGGCTGAAACATATGGAGTAAAAATCACGGACGAATCGCTCTCAAAGTTAGAGCAGGATTTACAAAAAAATCTAGCTGATTTTAACGTGATAACTGAGAAAAAATCGTCTCAGACATTTGGTAGTGCTGTCGAGTTTTTTGATCAGCTACGTTTTGAAGATCAAAAAATATATACGGAAGATGAAATACGTTTTTTCCATAATGTGTACTTAAAAGAAATGTATGCCGAAACTGCGAAAACGATCGATGCATCCTATAAAGAATTCGATATTGAACGCATTGGCGAGTCTGAAATAAGTAAATATGGATTGAGTGGTACTGCTGCAGAAACATTAAGAAAACAATATGCTAAATTCGCCGATCGATTTGATAAATTACAAGAAAATGGGGAACACACACAATGGTTTTTCGCTGAAAAACAATATTTCATGCACACACTATTATTTAAAACTGTGTTCAAACATATGATTCTTGAATCGATCATATTGATTGTACTAGCAACTGCTCTCATTACGAATTATGAGTTTGAAAATAGAACTTATCTTGTTACATACACAGCAAAAAGAGGTCGGAGATTAATGGTAGATAAATTGGTTGCATCCTTAATTGTCACAATGGGTATAACTACATTTTTACTCATGATTACGCTTGGTGTGTATTTTATGGTTTTCGATTACTCACATTTATTTAAAAGCTCAATAAGTAGTGCTTTTAATTGGGATAAGAATTTTCCTTATGTGTCATGGTGGAATATGTCGTTTTTGACCTATTTAATTTTGGGGATCGTCCTTATGTATGTTTGTATGCTTTTATTTTCTGCTTTTACCTTCACTATTTCAGTCATTATTAAAAACAGTTATTACACATTTTTTCTCTTTGGAGCTATATTTGCAGTTCTTTACATGCTTCAAGGATTCGTGCCCACTAGTTCTAATTTGATTTTTATTTCTGGTTTCAACTTATCTTCGCTTGTGTTAAATCCACAGGTATGGTTCATGAGCAGTAAAGGACTACTTTTGTTTAAGGATTATGAACTCATCACAGTCTCTGTTTGGACAATGATTATTATAGTGTTATGCATATTTTGTTTTAAAAGATTCAAAAAACAGGCTATAGTATAAGGAGAATTTTAATGCAAATGATCATAAATGAAATAAAGAAGATCCTGAATTGGAAAATGATTTTAGTTCTCTTTCTTGTCAATGCTATTTTGTACTTTTTACTGATCGATTTTCATATTAAGTACTTCCCTAATGGAAGACCTGCATTGGATTCGTACAATATTGGTGTTGAAATGATTGAAAAATACGGACCAACCATGGATGAATCAGAGATGGCTGATTTTAAAAAGACTTATAGCAATCAAGTTAAGGACGCAGACCAATTTTTACAATCAAGAAAAGACTTCAGAGATGCTGGTATCCGGTCTTATGAGGAATTCCGAAACATGGATGTTGAAAATGAGAAGCAATCAGTACTTCACGGAAAAATACTCTTCGATGAAAAAGTGGACATGTTCTGGGAACTTCAAGAACGAGAAAGATTAATAGAGTTTCATGATCAGAATAAAGATATAATAAATAACTATATTAGTAATGCGAATCCGGGACAAAAAGAAAGATTACTAGAAATAAAAACAAATGGAAGTTATGATGTTTTCCCAGAAACCGTATTTTATAACTTTAAGGATTTCATTTTGAATGTCACAATAGCGATAATTGTTAGTGTAGTTCTGGTGATGTCACCTATCATCATTCAGGATCGTTCTCGGCAATTAATCGACCTGCAATATACAGCGAAAATTGGAAGAACGCTTTATAAAAAGAAAGCAGTTGCTGGATTGCTGTCCACATTAATCGTAATCACTGCACTACTGGCAGTCTATTTCAGTATATATTCTTTAAATAATACAGCTATGTTCTTTTCAGTACCCATTTATACCTTTATCAGTGATTACTATTGGTATGATCTTTCGTTTATTCAATACATGGTGTTAACAGTGATAGCCATTTATATATTGGGAATCGTTTTTGCCTTACTGGCCATGTCCTTTTCAACTATTGCTCCTAATTTCATTGCATTGATTGGCGTTCAAATTCCAATTGTACTTGCAATGCTCGCTTTTGGGCTAAGCTATTTAATTAATAGCATGATTAGCTATGATCTTCCTAAATGGTTAGTTCCTACAAGCTACGGTGCATTAATTGCTGTGAGTGTACTATTCATATTCCTTCTTTGGAAACGGGAAAGGAAAATGGATATAGTTCAGTAGAAACTCCTACTATATCAAAATCAAATCCAAAGCCGATTCTTCCTTATCGTAAGGAAAATCGGCTGTTCACATTGGAAAATTGGCTTAGCGTATGTTTTTGTCATTATCGGTGCTAAAATACCCAATATCAACAGGGTTTGATCGAAAAACAGTCAGTAAATACATAAATATAGATCAAGTACCTCAATCATCGGAGCCTAAGGTTAGGGAGAGTAAATTAGAAGATTTTAAGCCCTATCCTCTTCAGAGAATCCAAGAAGGAAAGACAAATTGTATGGTTCTATTTGAGGAAATTCAGGCTATGGGTTATGTGGGGAAAACAACGATTCTTCGAGAGTTTGTTAAACCCTATCGGATTCAGCCAAAAAACAAGCTACAGTAGGATTTGAAACTCCACCAGGAAAGCAAGCTCAGATGGATTGGGCGGAAGTAGGAATGAAAGAAAATTAATAACAATTGGAGATTTTTACAGATGTGGCTCCTCAATCTTCGTATCGTTTCCGGACCCTCTTAAATAATGAAAACAGATAATCAATAATATTGAACCTTAAGTTAATATTATTGATTTTTTTAAATATAAAAATCAACTTTGTTATTTATATTTTTTATTTCTTGCTATATAATATAATCGAATCAACTAAAAGGAATGATTTCATTATGGCTTATAAAGTAATCACAAATTGTCCTGTTTGCAGTAAAACCTTGAAAATTACAAAATTGCAGTGCTCTCATTGTCACACTACGATTGAAAATGAATTTGAATTATCTAAGCTGGCATCCTTATCAAAGGATCAGCTTCATTTTGTGGAAGTATTTTTAACATGCAGAGGGAATATCAAAGAAGTTGAAAAGGAACTGGGGATTTCGTATCCAACGGTTCGAGGCAAGCTAACAGACATTATTTCATCCCTTGGATATGTGCAGAAGAAGAAAAATGAAGTAGACGAGAAAAAAGTTGTCACCATGTTAGAAAATGGCGAGATCACACCAGAAGAAGCCATTAAGCTATTAAAAGAGGAATAGGGAGGAATTTATCATGAAAGAGGAAATTACAAGAGTGTTAACAATGGTTCAAGAAGGGAAGATTGATGCAGATAAGGGATCAGAACTGATTCAAGTATTAAAAGAGAAAGAAGAAACAGGTAATAAGCCTTTTGAAAAACCGCCTAAATATTTAGATAAAATATTAAAAATTCATGTTGTATCAGCCGAAAATGATAACGTCATGGTCAATTTGCCCATAAAACTTGTCAAGGCAGTATTAATGGCTGGACAGAGCATCGCAGCGAGTATTCCTCAATCGGAAAAATATGTTAAAGATATAGACATAAGCCTAATTATTGAAGCAATCGAAAACGAATTAGATGGCCAAATTGTTGATATTAAATCGGCAAACGGGGATACCGTTTCGGTCATCATTGATTAGTGATTTACTTATGATGCATGTAAAAGTGAAAGCAAAAGACGTTCGGTTTACCATCCCGATTCCATATGCTATTTTAAACATAGTTATTTCAATTTTGTCTTCAAAATTTTTTCAGCAAAATGCAAACAAATGGACAAAAGAGCACTTCGAAAGAAAAAAACTGGACTTTACCTTTCCACTAATAGACAAAAAAACGCTAAAGCCTATCCTCAAGGAACTGAAAAATTATAAGGGAATCGTGCTAGTGGATGTCAAAGCTGAGGATGGTACTGAGGTTAAGGTTAAACTATAATTTATTATACACCGACTACTGACTGGCATTTTGAAGAAAAAGTCTAATTTCTCGTTTTACAATACCGAGAAAATTAGGCTTTGATTACTCTATTATCCTGCTCATAAAAATTTTTTCTTTACCCATTCTGTCTAAATCCACTAAATTTCTCCTGTAAAATGTACTCCTTTATTCTGCAAAATGGCCCGATTGTTGAATAACATGACTGGTGTTTTAAACGACTTTTTGTAAATTAAACAACTTTACTATCTCTGTACATGAACACCAATAGATTTAGCAATTGTTTGTCCTCCCTCATTACCATCTATATATTGTCTTACTACCTGTATTTTTTCTTCTGAAGAAAATCTCGCCATAATAAACGGCACCTCACTTGTTAGTTGTGTCTAACAAGTGGGGTGCAGTTCAACGTACAGGAATCGACTTTTTTTGAATTTTGCTAAGCGTAAAAATTTCCCGATCATCTTAACCCCAAAATAACTCTATTTATTTTGAAAAGATTACTTTTGCATTTCCATGGCCATTTTATTTCCTAGTGCTGAATAGTCAAGCCATGGCTAATCCGGAACTACGTATACATGTTTTCCTTTAACTGCTTTCAACCCTTTCCAAATGGGTGTATCTTCTACCTGTTTAAAAGCAGTCTGAGACTCATCGTCACTGTTTACAATGACAAATTAGCATCTGCATCGGAATCTGGAAGATCTTCTTGAGATAGAGAGCGGGTGTCAGACACCGATTGATAGTTGGAATTTATAGACTAATGACTCATTTACAAACTTTTCAGTTAAATACATAATTAGGAATATTATGAATAAGGAGGGATTATATGTATAGAAAATCACTAACAGTACTATTAGCTGCGGGTATGGTTCTATCAACTGGTACAGTATTTGCACAAACAAACGGGGCAACAAATGCCCAGTCTGACACAGCTTTTGATAACAAAGTTATCAAAAAAATTAGTGCGGACAATATGTATAATACGATTGCCTATCTATCAGAGCAACCGAGGGCTGCTGGTACAGAAGGGGAGCTCCGTGCAGTCAAATACATAGAAAGTCAGTTTAAGAGTCTTGGTTTTGAAACAAAGATTCAGCCTTTTCCCATCTATGATACGGTGCAAAATGTAAAAGTGAAAATTGGTGACAGTGATTTAGGAGGAACACCGCGTGCCCTTAGCGGCAGTATCAGCGGGAAGGTAACGGCCGAACTTGTTAATGTTGGAAAAGCAAAGCCAGAGGAAGTTGGAGAAAGTGTATCTGGGAAAATTGCACTAGTTGAACGTGGGGACATTACCTTTGTTGAAAAGGTTCAGAATGTCCTAAATAAAGGAGCGGTTGGCGTTTTAATGTACAACAACTCACCATCAGGAAATAATTTCGGACAAGTATCAGCGGGGCAAAATATACCTGCTGTAGCCATTACCCAAGCCCAAGGGTTAGAGTTGGTCGAACAGCTTAAAACTAAACAAATCACGTCCACTCTGGAAGTGGGAAAAGTTGAAAGAATCGAAAAGACATCCTACAATGTTATCGCTTCCCTAAAACCAAAAGCTAATAAGGATAATGGTCAAATCGTGACTGTTGGAGCCCATCATGATTCTGTCCCGGGCGGCCCTGGTGCAAACGATGATGCTTCGGGTGTATCAGCTGTGCTGGAACTGGCAAGGATCCTGGCCAAAACGCCAATTGACACTGAAATTCGCTTCCTCACGTTCGGATCTGAGGAAAGAGGGCTCGTTGGATCATCCTTCTATGCAGATTCCCTTCCCAAAGAGGATGTAGACCGCATGGTGGCTCACTTCCAAATGGATATGATAGGCGGACGTGATGCTGGCGAGGATAATCCTGCAGGTGGTTTGATTATGTATACCATTGATGGAAAGAAAAACCTTGTGACGGACCTGGGATCCTCAGCAGGGGCCAGAACGATGGATGTTGCGATTCCTTATGGACAGCTGGGCAGGAGTGACCACCAACCATTCCATGAGCTTGGCATTCCATCCGCCTTGTTTATCCATTCCCCTGTAGAGCCTTGGTATCACCAGCCTACAGATACACTGGATAAGATATCGAAAGAAAAATTGCAGCAAGCAGCTGAAATTGTCGGTGCCAGTGTCTATCAAATTGCCCGTCCGGAAACTCCGGCATTAACAAATGCACGTGTAGCTCCTGGTCCGGTAGACTATGATTTCGATGACCGTCCGGTAGATTAAATACTTCATTGTACAGAATTACGAGATTAATAATGGATCTTGGAGAAAATCAGGAGGGCAGCTGTGTAGTTTACAGATGCTCTCTTCTTATTATCGGACAGCGCCTCTTTGGTTCATTCACAGTTAGAACATGGATATATTACTTGCGACTTAGAAAGCGTTATGAGTTTAGTTTGTAACCTAAAATTTCAAAAAACGCTCATCCTTTAAAGTTTGAGCTGTTTTTGGATTTCTATCTATTGATTGTTGAAATTATTTCTGTGAAGTAGTTTTGGAGAGGTACACTGATAATATTGAGTATTTACAGTGGGAATGGTATTGGAGTTGAATAAGCATGTATGTTTTATTCCATATTTCATATAGGATTTTCACTAGACTTTGAGCTTAGAAATTGTGGTTGAAACGGCAAAAGAGAACGATTTGAGTCCCTATCATTATCTTCGTTATTTGTTTGAGGGCTTAATGGAACGTTCACTTCTGTTGTTGTCGATTTCTAAATGCCCTTCCAAATTAAAAAGCTTCAAGATGTTTCCATTGATTCAAACAATAAGTGATAGCTTTTCCTAGCGCACTTTTTTTATTCATATAGCCGTGAAAAAAGGTCCAGAATGGACCTCTTTTTTCCAGTCGCTGCCCATGTCGTTCTGTAGGGTCGACAAGTATTAGCTTTCATTCGATAGAATAGAGTTGATTACAGAAATACACCCCTTCGCTCGCCTTCACCTTTTTTTCCTTTCTGTGAATCAGGTAAAGCCTTTAAGGCTTCATCAAACTTACGTCTGGCATGCGCCCAACATCCCACAAGGGTGACATCCGGTACTTGATTGTAACTACTATATCCATCCACTTGTAAATAACCTTGATAACCCGTTAAAAAACGTTTCGGGTGTTCGCCTGCTCTTGTTGGTTGATAGTCATAGAGAACAATGGGGATATCATCTCGCCCTGTGCGATATAGGACTTGGTAGTTGCGGCACGACCAGGTTCACGTAAGACTTGGAAGGTTGTTTCATCCGCATGAAGGATGGTTCGAGCAAGTAGATGCTCATGCATCCGTTTATACAACACGATTTTTTAATTATTATTGTTACGAATCTCCTTATTGTTACAAGCATATAGTTTATAGAATTTATGATTATTAATGCATAAGGGGTGAATAGATTGAAAAAGGTAGGAAAAGATGATTTTGTTTCTGGGTTTGTTCCACATCATAATCATGGATCCGTTGATTATACATCTGTAGAGGACGGCCATGTCCATCAATGTCTGGATGTAACATCCCCGCCAATTCCATCACAAGAGGGAGAACATATTCACTATACAGAAGGATATGTGGTATTTGAGGACGGGCATAACCATTATTATAAGGCATATTCGGGACCAGCCATTCCTGTTGGAAATGGAATGCACGTTCATTATTATGATTTTTACACAACAGAAGATGATGGGCATAAACATCGAGTTAAAGGGGTCGACCAACCTGCTCCAGGGAATAAATAAAGGTGATGATATACCAAAAGAAAAAATCAGGGAATTGATGGCCCCCATGATTTGTCAGACTACACAATTAATACTCTTCATGCGTCTCTTCCTTTTTTGGATAATTCTAGTGGGGTTTCATCCGGTTCAATGTGCATTTATTGCCCGTGGTTCTTCAAATAAACTGTGAGAAATTATTTAACGAAGTTTAGGAGCGAAATTATTAATTGCCCCATTTCTCAGTGTCAAACGAGAAATGGGGCTTTTTTCACTTCATAATCACTCCCTTTATGCGTAAACCAAAGTTCACAAAACACAAAAAATGAATCATTTAAAAGGTAAATTATTATTAACATAAAATTGGTGCTTCTCACTCCGAGTTGTTTCGCAGCTTTTTAAGCCAAGAATCTCATATATCGTAAAAAGTCTGATCATTCTTTAACGTTTTCAAAATATGCTTAGTCAGCATTGACGCATCATCCGTGTTTTTCCAAACTGCCGATATGGAACTGGATAATTCAGAGTTATCAATGCTCAAGGCTTTAACTTTGCTTTTTCCCAACAAACTCACCATATCTTTCGGCATGAGGGCAACGCCTAAGTTATTGGATATAAGGTTAGCGATCGTTAATAATTCAGATCCTTTACATAATTCCTTAGGTGAAAATCCCGCAGTCAGACAAGCCTTTTCCAAAAGGAATTGAAGGGAGTGTGCTTGGACGGCATCATAATGGATAAAAGGTTCGTCTCTTGCTTCGTATAAGTGTATAGCATCCTTTTGGGCAAGTGGATGATCAATGGAAACGACTAATTGTAAAGGGAACCTTTTGAATTCAATCATACTTAATTCTTCATTAGCAATGTTGTTATTGTGAATGGGCGTTCGGATGAAACCGATGTGATAATTTTGTTGGTTTACGAGCTTCACCGCTCTTGAGGATGTTGTTTCATGCAGGTAAAAATCTGTTTCCGGGTATTCCCCCACTATCTTTTTCAATAACTTCGGGATATATATGCTAGCTGCAGAGGGGACAGTAGCAATCTTCATTTTAGGCTTGGGGATGGTTTTATTTTCAACTATGTAATTCACTGTTTTCTCAATATCTTCAAAGGAAGGGGCAAGTTTTTTATAGATGTACTCTCCTTCTTCCGTCAATGTAATTTTTCTTGTCGTTCGATTTAATAGTTTAAAGCCTAATTGTTTTTCGAGGGATAAAATCTGTTGGCTAAGTCCGGGCTGGGATATATGCAGGGTTTTGGAAGCCTCACTGAAACTAAGATGGTTAGAAACCTCTATAAAATATCGGAGGGATAGGAAATTCAAACAATCACCCACTTCAGTTAGATTTGAAAAACACACTCAAAATGGCTGGTAAATGGAAGGCTGGACCTTTAATATTCCCTCTCAAACAATGACAGAATATAACGATTAAAGGCTAGATATATGTTGAAAATTTGTAATTTTATAATTAAGACTTATAAGTTTATAACAATAATATATTTCTAAAACGGAAGAGTCAATATTATCCTTAAATTAAGGATAAAAATGTAATAAAGAGGAAATGAATCGTTAAATAACAGAATTTTTCGAATTCGGGCAGGTGTTTTTACGCATCTATGCTTGTTTACTTGATATAAATAAAACTTTTTAATCGATATGGGGCTTTTGGCTATTGTGTCAAATTTTGCGAAAAAAAGGAAAATTGAGGTGGCCGGTAGAATAATAATAGTATCGTCTCTTGAGATGATGAAAAACAATGAGGGGGGAGTTTTATGAAAAAGTTTAATAAGTACTTTTTATTGGTTATGATTCTGACAGTTACCGGTATTATCACGGCCTGCGGAGACAGTAAGGAAAAGGCATCCGGCAGCGGAGACCAAAATCTGAGTTTGCTGACTGGTGGAACGGGAGGTACATACTATCCACTTGGGGGACAAATTGGAAAAATCATTTCCGATAAAACAAAAGCGAAAATAACACCTCAGACATCTGGTGCCTCGGCTGAGAACATGGAAACTTTAAGAGCTGGAGAAGCTGAAATCGCTTTCTCGCAAACGGATATCGCTTCATATGCACTTGAAGGAAAAGAAATGTTCGACGGGAAACCTATAGACAATATACAAGCGATCAGCTCTTTATATCCTGAAACGGTTCAAATTGTAACGACGGCAAAGAGTGGAATCAAATCAGTCGAGGATTTGAAAGGTAAAAAGGTATCAGTAGGTGCACCGGGTTCTGGTGCTTACATCAATGCCATGCAAATCCTGGAGATCCATGGATTGACTGAGAAAGATATTAAAGGACAAAATCTTTCTTTCGATGAGTCGACGGAAGGAATCCAGGCAGGAAGTATTGACGCAGCTTTCATTACGGCCGGAACACCAACGGGTGCGGTTGATGCGTTATCCGTACAAAATGATATTATTATCCTGCCTATTGCAGAGGACAAGATTCAAGCGTTGGTTAAAAAATACCCATACTATTCAGAAGACACGATTCCAAGTGGTACGTATAAAATCAAATCTGAAGTGAAAACAGTTGCTGTTAAAGCAATGTTAGTGGTTACAAAGGATCTTGATGAAGATTTAGTGTATGAAATGACAAAAGCGGTATATGACAACACGGATAAAATCACACATGCCAAAGGCAAGTTCATTACAGCAGAGACTGCACTTGAAGGATTAGGGGATATGGAAGTTCACCCTGGCGCAGCAAAATATTTTAAAGAAAAAGGTGTTTCCAAGTAATGAAATGTGGTCGGTAGCTCGCTATATGTGGCCTATCGGCCTCGTTTTTTCTAAATGGAATTTCAGATTTTGAAAGGGGTACCTATGAGATTCAAGAGATTCATGGCTTTTGGTACACCTCTGATCATCGCTTTTCTATTATTTTTTCCGTATAAGCATGTAATTGCATTTTCCTACCAGGACCAAGGGAAATTAGTCGCATACTTGCCATTGAAAAGAGAAAAAAACTTCCAGATTAAGTATACACACTCCATCCACCTCTCGGAGGTACTGGAATCATATCGTTTATCCGATAAGCAAATCGAACAAACCGAACTAGCTTATCATGATTTTGCTGTCGGTATGCCTTCTAATGCAGAGGGGGAAGAAGTATTCGAAGAGAAAGACGGTACTTACTTCATAAAAAATATGAATCGCAGTTTCGCTTATATAGATTTACGAGTAGGAAAAGTTAGAGCTAACCATCGACTAGTATATGATGAAAAAACATACACATTGGCAGACTTTATTAAGCCTGGAACATGGGTCAGGATTTCATCGGAAAGAATTTCAATATGGGAACAGTTGAAAGGAGTGAAGATTCATGGCTGATAAGGAAAAAACCAAGTATTTAACTGAAGCGGAACAACAGGAGTTATTGGAAAAGTACGATCCTGAAGCTGGGACAAGGAAATTAACCGGCGTCTTGGGACACATTGTATTTTTTGGACTCTTAGCTTTTTCGTTATTCCAATTATATACTGCTATTTTTGGTGTTTTTACAGCACAAATCCAACGGACGATACATTTAGGGTTTGCACTCTCCTTGATTTTTTTACTTTTTCCTGCAAACCGGAAGAAGCGTCAAAAAGGAAAATTTCAAGTTGCTTGGTACGATATCATTTTAGCAATCCTTAGTATAGGCGTAGGTGTATATTGGCCATTATTTTTCGAGGATATCGTCATGAATGTAGGTCGTTTAGGCGCTGTGGATTTTGCGGTTGGCTTAATGGCCATTCTGCTAGTTTTAGAGGCAACTAGGCGTGCAGTAGGGCTTCCTATTATGGTTATTGCTTTATTATTCGTTTTCTATGGAATTTTTGGTCAGTATATGCCAGGATTCCTCTCTCATCGAGGTTTAACGCTGGAACGTTTGGTGCAAACGATGTTCTTCTCGACAGAGGGCATTTTAGGTACGCCGTTAGCGGTTTCATCGACATTCATCTTCCTATTTTTATTATTTGGTTCCTTTCTTGTCCGAACGGGTGTCGGTCAATACTTCAATGATCTTGCAACGTCTATTGCCGGTAGAAGGATAGGGGGACCTGCGAAGGTTGCGATTTTTTCCAGTGCTCTGCAAGGAACGATCAGCGGAAGCTCTGTAGCTAATGTTGTCACTTCAGGATCCTTTACGATACCGATGATGAAAAATCTTGGATACAAGAAGGAATTCGCCGGGGCAGTGGAAGCAGCCGCGTCTACTGGCGGTCAATTAATGCCTCCGATAATGGGGGCGGCGGCATTTTTAATGGTTGAATTCATTGGAAATGGGATTACGTATTGGGATATAGCAAAGGCGGCTACGATTCCAGCTATCCTTTACTTTTCAGGAATTTGGATCATGACCCATTTTGAAGCTAAACGACTTGGATTGCGTGGATTAACGAAAGAAGAAATGCCAAATAAAAAGGAAGTGATCAGCAAACTTTATTTGTTAATTCCGATCATTGCCATTATCTTCTTGCTCATGCTGAATATAACGGTTACACATGCAGCCTTGTATTCCATTATTATTTCGGTTCTTGTAGGATTCATAAACAAGGATGTCCGCATGAAATTCATCGATATCATTTATGCATTGGTTGATGGAGCCCGGACAGCACTTGCAGTTGCAGCTGCAACTGCAGCAGCCGGCATTATTGTAGGAATAGTTACGAAAACGGGGCTTGGGCTGAAATTGGCAAATGGATTAATCGATTTCTCTGGTGGATATTTAATTCCAACTCTGATGCTAACGATGGTAGCGGCAATTATTTTGGGAATGGGATCACCTACAACTGCCAACTATGTGATCACCTCGACGATTGCAGCACCTGCGATCATTTTGCTTGGCGTCCCTGATTTATCTGCACATCTATTTGTCTTCTATTTTGGCATTATAGCAGATATAACTCCTCCAGTTGCATTAGCGGCATTTGCAGCGGCGGGGGTAGCGGGCAGTGAACCGATAAAAACGGGGATACAGTCATCGAAACTTGCTATTGCTGCATTTATCATTCCGTATATTTTTGTTCTCTCTCCACAATTACTTATGATCGATACAACTTGGATGGAGGTCGCCTGGGTCGTTCTTACAGCGATGTCAGGAATGATTGCAATTGGTGCTGGAGTTATAGGTTACTGGATGAGGGGGATGCACTGGATAGAAAGAATCCTCGCTATAATCGTTGGTTTACTATTAATCTATCCTGAAACGATATCGGACATCGTTGGGTTAACTGCATTTATCGTTTTGCTGGCTTTACAATATCTTGGGAAGAGCGACAAATACGACAGCCCCAATATCTTGGAACATAAGCAAAGTATAGAGAAAAATTGAGGCTTCTTATTATCAATCCGGATGTAAAGGTTAGTTGAAGAGTCATGGTGAAAATTCGGGGGGGTGATTTTTTGAATTAAAATCATCATTGAGAGAACTTATCCAACAGCCAAAGGGAATGTGCATACTGCTTCAATTTAGAGATTAACGAGCATATTCCCGACTTGCAGATTGAGGGTCATCTGTATATCCAATTGCCGTATGGTGAAATTCCAATTTTGTTTTTGAAAGGAGACTAATTCATGAAATTCTTAAAAAGTTTTATTTTAGTTACTTTCAGTTTCTTTTGTATGATCACACCAGCTTTTGCAAGTGTCCCTGGAGTGGATAAGTCAATGGGAAAGGGTGCAACAAAAGGAATCGTATCAGTTTCTCATCCGTTAGCAGCTGAAGCGGGTATAAAGATACTAAAACAAGGTGGAAATGCAGTCGATGCAGCAGCTGCCATTCAATTATCGTTAAATGTAGTGGAGCCAATGATGTCTGGAATCGGCGGCGGTGGTTTTATGATGATCTATAATAAAAAGGAAAATAAAATAACGATGATCGATAGTCGCGAAATGGCACCGCAAAATGTTACGCCTGAACTTTTTTTAGATGCAAAGGGAAAACCTATTCCTTTTAGTAAACGGCACATAACTGGGAAAGCCGTTGCTGTTCCCGGAACACTTTTGGGGGTAGAAACTGCTCTTGAGAAATATGGAACATTGAAATTATCACAAGTTATGGACCAGGCTATTTTACAAGCGGAAAAAGGGGTAAAAGTCAATTGGGCGACAGCGCAATATATCGATGAAAATGCAAAAAAACTTGAAAATAACCCAGCCGCTGCAAAAGTTTTTGTGCCAAATGGAAAACCATTGGTAGAGGGAGATACCCTCGTTCAGCCAGATCTGGCAAAGACCCTTAAGTTAATAAAAAAACAAGGTTCTAACGTTTTTTATAAAGGTGAAATCGGAGAAGCACTCACCAAAGAAGTCCAAAAACGTGAAGGAACGATGACAAAAGAGGATTTGGAAAACTATGTGGTGAAAGAGAGAGAACCAATTAGATCGGAATATAGGGGCTTTGAAGTGGTGGGGGCAGCTTCACCAAGTTCAGGCAGTTTGACGATCCAACAAATCCTGAAGCTTATGGAAGGATACGATGTACAAAAGATGGGGGCTAACTCCCCTGAGTATCTTCATTATCTAACGGAAGCCATGCATCTCGCATATGCCGATCGAGCTGCCTATATGGCAGATGAAGATTTTTATGATGTACCTAAAAAAGGACTATTGGATGAAGATTATATAAAAGAAAGAAGAAAACTCATTAATCCAAATAGATCAACAGCTGATGTCAAAGAAGGCGATCCATGGAAGTATGAGGGCAAAGAACCGACTTCAATGAAGAAGGTAAAGGAAGAGAAGACCCCGATCGGACAAACGACTCACTTTTCTGTAATGGATAAATGGGGAAATATGGTTGCTTATACGACTACAATCGAGCAAGTATTCGGTTCCGGTATCATGGTACCTGATTATGGATTCATGCTTAATAATGAAATGACGGACTTTGATGCCACACCAGGGGGCGTTAACCAGGTGGAACCAAGAAAGAGACCAAGAAGCAGTATGTCCCCGACCTTCGTTTTAAAAGATGGCAATCCCTTCATGGCCATTGGTTCACCAGGCGGAGCGACGATAATAGCATCGGTATCTGAAACGATTATGAATGTGCTAGATCATCATATGCCAATTCAAGATGCCATACTAGCTCCACGTATTTATTCTGCTGGTTTTCCGACAGTTAGATGGGAACCGGGAATTGAACAAAATACAAGGTTGGAGTTAATGGCAAAAGGCCATGTTTATGAAGAAAAACCACAACATATCGGTAATGTGCAAGCTGTTATTTTTGATTATGAAACAGGGAAAATGTATGGAGGAGCCGACAATACGAGAGAAGGAACTGTTCAAGGAGTGTATAATGTTTCCTATAAAGCGAAAAAGCCAAAAGAAATAAAAGAAGAAAAGAAGGGACCGTTTACCTTAAAGGTTAATGGAGCCGTTTATCCTTATTCAGCTGAACAAATGAAACTGATAGATGAAAAACCCTATATTCAATCAGACAAATTGCTGCTTGGATTGGGTGTAATTGGAACAGGGGACTTAGGAATATTTAAAGCAGATAAAAAATCGTATTTACCGGTGTTAAAAGTAGCTAAATCATTAGGATATAAAACAAAATGGAACGAAAAAGACAAAGAGGCACTATTGGAAAAAGATCCTGCGGATTTTGTAGATCCCGACGATGATGGTACCATCACGAATTGATTTTATCCTGACAATATAACAAGTCCAGACAGGGATTCCTTTAGAAAGATGTAAATAAGGAAATTGGAAGTGAAATGGTTCAGACTAATGATATTCCCCTTGTGCATTGTGCAGAAGAGGAATTTTTTTTGTGCAATTTTCAGTGAAGTTTTGCTTTTTTAGTAGCCGTTTCTATCTCTCTCATTAAAAAAGCTATGTATCTCCTCAACTAACTTACATACCGCAGGAGACAGATATCGATCTTTCAAATAGGCCAGGTATACAGTCCTTTCCAAAAAATTCGAATCTATTGCACGAATTGCAGTATGGGTTGTTGCAACGGATTTTACATAGCTTTCCGGTAAAATTGTAACACCAAGTCCTTCTTCCACCAAACTGCAAGCTGTTTCAAGTCTTTCTATTTCGTAAATAATGTTTGGAAGTGCCTTTTCATTCTTGAATGCTTTTAAGATATCATCTCTTGTTTGAAATCCAGTTGTACTGATGATTAATTCTTTCTTTGCAAGGTCTTGGAAAGTGATAGACTCTTTTTCGTTTAATTCGTCATCTTTATGGACCAAAAGCACGAATTTTTCATTGTATAGGGGTGCAGACATGATTTCCTCGTTGTTAATTGGCTGATTCGTGATAGTGAAATGAACATTAAACCGATTTAACGATTCGATAACCTTTTCTTCACCCAATATTTCCCTGACCTTAAAATGGATATTAGGATAATTGATTTTAAAATTCCTGATTATCCTCGGGAACCAAACTTTGAATGATTCAATGGAACCTATAGATATTGTTCCACTTCCAACATGCTTCATCTCCTCAAGTTCCACTTGCAAATTATTGAATCTTCTTAACAAATCCACTGATCTCGTATAAAAAATCCCCCCTGCTTCCGTAAGGTCAAGTCCCCTTGTATTACGTTCCAAAAGCTGAAAACTAACTTCTTTTTCTAATTTCATTATGGCATTACTTAAGGAAGGTTGAGATATATGCAGTATTTTAGCAGCTTTAGAGTAATTCTTTTCCTGGACAACGGTAGTGAAATAACGTAGTTGGCGAAGATCCATATATCCTCCTTTCTATAGTTTAAAACTATAGATATATTAAAATTTTGTATTGGTAATTATATATTATCTCAATTATAATTTTAAAAAAAGATATTTCAGAATTTTTTTAATAAAGGAGAAATTATGTATAATAAACCGATTTTAGAATATTGGAATGGAAGGGTTGATTCCCATTCTGAAATGGACAGCTTAAGGTACCACCAAAGAGTGCGTTTGTCACCGATTTCGGAATTAACCACCTCTTCCAAAGCATCCAGAACCTTTGGAATGATTGGCTTCAAATGTGATGAAGGCGTCAAAAGGAATAAAGGCAGGATTGGTGCTGCAGAGGGCCCTGATCATATAAGGCAGTCCTTGGCAAAATTACCATGTCATTTATCCTCTCGAACCGAGCTGGTGGATGCTGGAAATGTAATCTGTGAAGGTTCAGAGATGGAGGATGCCCAATTTCAACTGGGATCAGCTGTTGCCCAGATATTGGAGAGTAAAGCGATTCCTATCATACTTGGGGGAGGACATGAAACCCTTTATGGTCATTATCTTGGGATAAGGAAACACGTTGGACCAAAGGCTAGATTGGGGATTATTAATATTGATGCTCACTTTGATATGAGGCCTTATGAAAAAGAAAGTTCATCAGGAACGATGTTTAAACAGATTTTGGACGAAGATCAGAGTTGTGGATATTTATGTGTCGGAATTCAGAAACAGGGAAATACGAAGGCCCTGTTTGAAACTGCTGAGAGGAGTAAGGTCGACTACATATTGGAAGAAGATTTGTCATTGAACGAAATGGATGAAACCAAGCAGCGGATTAATGAATTCGTTAAGAAAAATGACTTCATCATTCTTACATTATGTACTGACGTTATTGATTCAGCCTACGCACCTGGGGTAAGTGCACCCTCTCCATTTGGACTGAATCCGAAATTGGTCCGGGCCATTATTAGGCATGTCGTATCAAACGAAAAGATCCTTTCCTTTGATATCGCGGAAGTGAATCCTTCGTTGGACGAAAATAATAAAACCGTTACATTGGCAGCACATTTAATAAATGAGGTATTGCTGCATTTTAAATAATAAATTATACATCTGGGGGCAGACATATGATGAATCTGGAATTAAATCAAATCACGACTTTATTTCTCGCCGTATCACTGCTTTTGGCGGGTGGACTGTTAATTAGGAAGATCCCCATCTTAAAAAGATTTTGCATACCGGCTCCAGTAGTGGGAGGATTATTGTTCGCAATACTTGTGACAATCTTTAGACAGGCTGGATTGATCAATTTAACATTGGATACTACTTTACAAAGCCTTTTCATGCTTACTTTCTTTACAACTGTCGGTTTAGGGGCAAGCTTTAAACTTGTAAAGCTAGGTGGGAAACTGCTCGTCATTTACTGGCTGGCTTGTGGCGCTCTGGCTCTTTTTCAGAGTATGATAGGAGTTTCACTTGCAACCGTACTTGATTTAGAGCCTTTATTAGGAGTAGTAATGGGCCCCATCTCGATGGAAGGAGGCCATGGTGCAGCTACTGCATTTGGCGGGACAATTGAAGATCTTGGGGTTAGTTCCGCTTTATCCATCGGACTTGCAGCAGCAACGTTTGGCTTGGTTGCAGGAGGGTTAGCTGGTGGTCCATCCGTTAAATATTTAATCACAAAGTATAAATTACAGCCATCCGAAGCGGATATTAATGATGAAGTGGCGGCAGCCGTGGAAGCGAACGCAGATTCATCCAAAGGGATCAACGCCCAAAACTTCATGATCCAGATTCTGATTATAACATTCTGTATGGCAGCAGGTTCTTACTTAGGAGAGCTTTTCTCGAGTTCAACCGGTTTTGTTTTGCCAAGCTATGTAGGCGCAATGTTTGTAGCGGTTATCGTTAGAAATATTCTTGATGGTTTTAAAAGAGAAGCTGTCGATATGAAAAGCATCGATCTAATCGGAGACGTAACATTGGGAATTTTTCTATCTATGGCCTTAATGAGCATAAAACTATGGGAAGTGGCCGATTTAGCATTGCCGATGCTTCTAATTGTTTTCGTCCAGGTATTTTTCATAGTACTTCTTGGTACATTGGTATTATTCAGATTACTAGGTAAGAATTATGATGCAGCTGTCATGGTTGGTGGCTTTATCGGACATGGATTAGGGGCAACTCCCAACGCAATGGCAAATATGTCTGCCATTACAGGTCAATTTGGTCCTTCGAGAAGAGCGTTTCTTATTGTACCGATTGTAGGGGCATTCCTTATCGACCTTTTTGCTATCCCTATTATCATTACCAGTATAAATTTGTTGAAGTAAAAAACCTTCAGACCAGACTGTCTTTGATTTTATTCATGGACAGTCTTTTTTATCTATATGATAATTCGAATGTAAATGGAAGATTACAAGCTTCCTTTACTATGAAATTAGGGTCTCGGATTGCTTCGGGTGATTAATCTTAAAGGTAATCAAGTTAAATGGAACAACTGTATAGACTCCTTATTAATGGATTAACCACGACTCTGCTAAAGGTCAATAATGATACTTGTAGGTTTTTGGTTTATAATAACAACCATCTAGCCTTATGAGGGGGGATCCTATGAATGAATATAATGTAACGGTCAGGAATGGCAGTACCTTAATTTTGTCGGAAATCATTAAAGCTGAAGATGAAAGAGAAGTCCTTGGCACACTTTTGATTTCCAGCGAATTATTTAATCAACCATTTACCGACATCAGGATTTTAGAACGCTGATTTGTACCTGCCCGTTCCATTTGTTACACTGTAATAAATCTTAAAACGGTAGGCGATATTATGTGCGGACGTTTCACCCTTTTCACTGACATTGAAGAAATAAAAGACCGGTTCGATATTCAAGGATCATTTGATAAAGAATACCAATTCAGTTACAATATTGCACCTTCCCACTCCGTGCTCTCCGTCATTAATGACGGGGCTAGGAATCGACTTGGATATCTTCGGTGGGGACTCATTCCTTTTTGGGCAAAAGATGAAAAAGTGGGCTATAAAATGATCAATGCCAGAGCGGAATCCATTGCTGAGAAGGCAAGCTTCAAGAATGCGTATAAGATGAAACGATGCTTGATAATCGCTGATTCCTTTTATGAGTGGAAGAAGGAACCCGAGCGAAAAATACCCATGCGAATAAAGCTTAAGAATCATGCTCCATTTGGTATGGCCGGTCTCTGGGAATCCTGGAAATCTCCAGAGGGCATCAACATTTATTCGTGCTCAGTTATAACGACCGTTCCTAATGAGCTAGTGGCCAGCATTCATGATCGTATGCCTGTCATCCTTAAGCCTGAAGATGAAAAGAATTGGTTGAATCCGTCCATTAATGATCCTGCATATCTGCAGCAGTATTTAAAATCATTCGATTCTGAACAGATGGAAGCATTTGAGGTATCGACTGATGTGAACTCAACTAAAAATAATTCACCTAACCTGATACAACAAATTTGCTGAGAGGTCTTTTCATTAGACCTCTTTTTATTTTAGTTCCTTTCTGATAAAAAGACAGAATTTGGGGCATGATCCGACTATAACAAGTAAATCATTATTGAAAAAATCTTATTTACTGCACATGTAAAAGTCCATTTATAATATTAAGGTCCACATGTGAAATACTTATAAACTAAACCTTGCGAAAATACATAAAATGCTGTACTCTTATATTTGCTTTTCAATATGGCTTCAATGTCACTTCCCGAGAGGGGATCATGTAAACTTGGAGCGGTTCAGCAAGTTTTCAGCCTGCTTTTTTTCTAGTGGAAATCGATATTGATAATATCATTATATAATTTAAATCTTCTTATCAAGAGAGACGGAGGGACTGGCCCGAAGATGTCTCGGCAGCAGACTTAATAGGAGTGCTGTGCCAAATCCAGCAGGCTATTTTTTGCCTGAAAGATAAGGAGGGCGTTTTTTATAAATTAAAAGACCTCTTCTTGTTGTTGTTAAATGGAAGAGGTCTTTTTTTATGCTGACAGTTTTAAGGTGTGGATTCCATTAGTAGGAATGTCAGGTTATTATTAGCGCTATTCGCAAAAACTGTTAAAAGAATAAGGGCTGTGACACATGTCATGGGAAAAATAAAAAGAGGTGTTCATCATGAGTGCAAACAATAAAGGGAATCCCTGGGCATTGATCCCATTTGTCGTTTTTTTAATTTTATTTATAGGTTCCGGAATCATCACTAAAGATTTTTATTCATTTCCGGTGATTGTTGCGATTTCAATTGCATCAGCAGCTGCATTGGCAATGAATCGGAAAGAGACTTTCAATCAAAAGGTTGAAATCTTCTGTAAAGGTGCCGGGGATTCCAATATTATGTTAATGGTTATCATTTTCCTTTTGGCCGGCGCTTTTTCCAAAGTTGCAAGTGGCATGGGGGCAGTTGAATCAACAGTGAATCTTGCCTTAGCTGTTTTTCCGCAAAATCTATTAATGGTTGGGATTTTCATTATTGCTTGTTTTATTTCTTTATCTATGGGGACAAGCACGGGAACGATTGTTGCCCTAGCACCTATTGGGGTTGGAATTAGTGAGCAAACAGATATTTCGCTTGCCCTTTCAATGGCGGCCGTTATTGGTGGTGCTATGTTTGGGGATAACCTTTCCTTCATTTCGGATACGACAATCGCTGCAGTTCGAACACAGGGAACGAAAATGAAGGATAAGTTTAAAGTGAATTTTTTCATCGTTTTACCTGCTGCCATCATCACATGTGCCATCCTAGGAATTTTAACGATGGGTGAACAGGCCGACATCTCCCAACATTCTTATAATTGGGTGAAGATCCTTCCATATCTTTGCGTTTTAATCACTGCATTGGCAGGAGTCAATGTGTTCCTGGTCCTTTCCATCGGCATCGTATTTGCCGGAATTATCGGCTTGGCTGATGGAAGTTATCAACCATTGGGTGTTATTCAAAAAGTTGGGGAAGGAATGGCGGGAATGTATGAAATCGCCTTCCTTGCCATTTTAATAGCGGGTATGGTAGCTGTAATCAAACATAATGGTGGCATCGATTATTTACTCCACCTTGTGACCCGAAATAGCAAATCAAAAAAAGGAGCGGAATTTAGCATTGCCGGGCTTGTTGGTTTGACGAACCTTTCAACGGCAAATAACACGATTTCGATTATCATTGCCGGACCACTTGCCAAAAATATTGCCGAGAAGTATGGGATTGATCCACGTAAATCGGCGAGCTTGCTTGACGTTTTTGCCTGTTGCGTCCAAGGGTTGATTCCATATGGGGCACAACTGCTTGTTGCAGCAGGGATAGCAAAGATTTCCCCTATAAGCATCTTGCCATATTCATATTACCCAATACTTATTGGACTTTGTGGAATCGTTGCCATCTTGATTGGTTTTCCACGGTTTAAGTCGGGTAATGATGAAACGAAGGAACGTACTTCTTAAAATGAGAATAATTATGAAAAAACACCCTGAATCATTGGATTCAGGGTGTTGCTTGTATGGTTAAAAATACTAAAACATAGGCAAAAGACAATAAAAAAGCGAAGACATCCTCGCTCTTATGCATGATAAATATTAATGTTTAGAAAGTAACAAAGTCGCTCCTCATCTGAACTATAAATTCGAATTCTCCTGCCTGATATTTCTTTAATTTATGGAACCAACTTTTGCCCATCATCAAAATAACTGCCTAGTTCCGGTCCATATTGATGGACGGCGGATAATCCACGTTCATCCTTCATTTCCACAAAATCACGAAACTCAGGTTGTACCATCTCACAATTTGGAAAAATATGTTAGTTTGATAATGTTTCCATTTGAACAAATATCGTTTCAGATTTAGAGATTACATGGAAGTGTGTTGAACGTTTGCACCTGAAAAATGAGTCGTTATGAATAAAAGACAACACCAACTAATCCAGAAAGAATAAGGATATAGGCTGGATGCCAGCGTAATTTCAATAGGGCAAATAATGATAATCCAAAAACGAGTAATAAGCTTATCGTATGCCATGAAAAGTTCATAGCTATCATATGATTGGAAAGGGCAAAACTGATCGCTGCAAAGAGGATTAAACTAGTGACAATGGGTCTTAGTCCATAAAACATCGATTGTATAATTGGATAATGATTCAATTTGCTGAAGAAGGTGGCTATAACGATTACGACTATAATAGCAGGAAGCAAGATTCCGAGAGCAGATGATATGGCTCCTGCTAAGCCAGCAGTTGAATAGCCAACGAGAATGGCACTATTGGTGGTGATAGGACCGGGGGACATACCGGATATAGCGATTACATCAGTAAATTGTTGCGTCGTCATCCATCCATGCTGTGAGACTTCCGATCCTATTACGGGAATCATGGCGTATCCCCCTCCAAACGATACAAATCCGATAATAAAGAAGGTGCTAAACAACTCCCACAATTCCATCATCCTATATCCCACTCTTTCTTGAAAATTAGTTTAACAGTTTATACCGTAACAGGGAAATATCGTATACCTTTCATGGGCTATATGCCTGCACCCATGAAATATTCGAAATCATTCTCTTCTGCTTTCTTTTCATTTCGGTCCATGTTGATTTTGTAACCTAATTTCCTCTTAATAGAGATGGTCACAACACCTGTTATCGCTCCTGCTAATATAGCTAAAACAGGGTGAATGAAAAAAAGGATTGGAATCCCTACTATTAATATACCGAATGTTGATTTGTCAACAATAGCCGTTTTCCCTATCTTGATAGCCGCATAGACGATGATGGCAACTATGGAAGCTCTAATTGATATGAATGCGGATTCTATCTTTGGATTATCCTGAATGAAAAAATACAAAATGCCGAGTAGTAGTACAATTAAAAAGGTAGGAAGTGTAACACCGATCATGGCTGCCATTGCGCCCTTCATTCCGGCAATTCGATGGCCGATAAAGGTGGCGGAGTTAATGGCGACAGCTCCCGGTACAGACTGAGATAATGCAAAAACATCCGTAACTTCTTCGCTTTTCAGCCATTCTCTCTTCTCTACTACTTCTTTTTCGATTAAAGGGATCATCGCAAACCCGCCTCCGAATGTGACAGGTGCTATTTTAAAAAAGGTCCAAAATAATTGGAACAGTGTTTTCCATTGTCCTTTCATTGTCATCAGTCACTTCCTTTGCTGATCTATATAAATCTTATTATTAACATATCAAAGAAAAGGGAATGGGTAAATTGCAACAAAATCATCGGGTATAACAAAACGTAATACCTAGAAAATTTATCCGTTTTATAAAATTGAATGGATTAAGATCACCTGTTCAGGGAATATAGCGTTGTTTTTCCACTTCACCATTGCTATCATTTTATTAAACTATTTAAAGCCAAGGAGGTCGGCTTCTTGAAATTAGAAAATCTAAAAGTGTTTTGTTTAGTGGTGGATGAAGGAAGCATAAGCCAGGCAGCGAGGTTAAGTTTCTTATCTCAACCGGCGGTAACAAGACAGATTCACCAATTGGAAAATTTTTATAACACTTTGTTATTCGACCGTGAGGAAGGGAGGCTGAAGGTGACAGAAGCAGGAAAGTTGTTATACCCTTTTGCAAAAGCCATTGTGAATGACTTCAACCATTCCAAGGAAGTGATTCAGCAATCAACGGGCGCGTACAATTTAAACCTCATAGTAGGTGCATCCTTGACTATCGGCGAGTATTTATTGCCGAGATTGCTGGGGAAATTTAAAAAACAACAGCCTGAAACAAAAGTGACATTAACGATAAAAAATACCCCTCGAGTTCTGGAGGATTTATCAAACGATGTCATTGATTTGGCCTTGGTGGAGGGACTCGTGGAAAACACCGATTTTATTGTAGACAAGTTCGCAGATGACGAATTGATATTGGTTTGTCCACCCGACCACCCATGGAGAGACAGAAAAGAAATCCAGGTAGAGGAATTGGGAAATGAAAGGATGATCTGGCGTGAATCCATTTCAGGGACACGACTTATCGTAGAAAACATGTTAAGGGAGCATGGGGTTTTAGAAAAAATAGAAAACTACATGGAGATTGGAAGTACACAAGCGATAAAAAGTGCAGTTGAAGCTGGACTTGGAATCAGTATTCTGCCAAGGTTGTCATTGGCCAGGGAATTGGATCAAGGTTTTTTGAGGGAAGTCGGTATTTCCGGTATAAATATAACAAGAAATCTATGGCTAGTCAGAAAAAACAAGCGTTTTAATAAAATAGGTGTGTCTAATTTTGTGAATTTTCTTCAATAGAAATCTGAAGCATCAGTCATTTTATGGTCGCCTGCTTTCCTATTCACATAATGTGCAGCGTTTTCAGGTACTTGGTTGGCCAATCAGGATTAATGACGAGCCTTAGCACATCGTTTTGAATAAAGCGGGGGTGATTGGAACTGTTATCACTGCTGTTCATATCAGTCAGAAGGTGCAAACGTATTTCTTGGTTTTGTGTATTCCATCCTATTTGCAGCTGGCTTACTTCTAAATTACGGAATCGTGTTCTCAATCTTCGTTAACCAGTTAAAGGGGTTCTCTTATTCAGGTGAACTATTAGTTGCAAAAGTATAAAACTTCTATAATATAAAATTGTTAGAGGGATTGCATTTTAAATAAAAGCTCTTCTCATTCGAGAGGGTCGTTACATATTTTTCTAAAAGAAAATTAAAGTTGATGTTCAAATTATACTGCAAACTTGTATTCCCTATTTTGATAATCATCCGTTAAATCCCTCGGAATGACCTAATCCTAGAGAATGATACCTAGATTGTTTACGATTACATTTCTATTGAATTTCATACATTGAAACCTATTCTCCGATTAAGATGATAATTAAATTTCAGCATGGAATTATTCTTATATTAAGAGTGGTTTAAGAAAAATGATATGAAGCTAATGTTTGGAAAATAGCCTTGCTCGTTAACCAGTGAACAGAAGGTGAGATTTTTTTTGTGCTATATTAAAGATTTTGATTAATTTGGATAAAAATGGGATTCCACTGCCGTTTGGATTGAACTAAAATGAAGTGGAGGAAGAAAGATTAATATCATTAAGAAGAATACTGAAATATTATATTTTTCTATTGATTCCACCAATTCATGAATGAAAAAAATTGTGAATTAGGATATAATATAATTATTGTATTGGAGATTCATTCTGGAATTTCCTTTTTTTTATGGGCTTCATTTGTTTATCTCCCCAATGAACAGGGAAATAAATTATAGCTGTATATGTTTTTATGATAATAATATTTAAGTGAAGTAGAGGGGATTGTTTTAATGGGGATGTTAGAAAAATTTATTATTGAGACGAATGATGTGTTATGGTCATCCGTTTTGATCATCATGTTGATTGGATTGGGTCTTTATTTTTCCGTACGCACGAAGTTTGTCCAATTCAGGATGGTTGGGGAAATGTTCAGACTTTTGGGCGAAGGAGCCACGGCGGAAAAAAAGGGTGTGACGTCCTTTCAGGCCTTTTGCATAAGCACGGCTTCCCGGGTAGGAACGGGTAACCTTGCAGGTGTTGCCATCGCAATCACGATGGGCGGTCCGGGAGCCGTTTTCTGGATGTGGTTAATAGCACTGATCGGGTCTGCTTCAGCTTTCATTGAAAGTACACTTGCTCAAATCTATAAGGTCAAGGATGGGGATGCATTCCGCGGAGGGCCTGCATATTATATGGAAAAAGCTTTGAACGCCCGATGGATGGGCGTCACGTTCGCTGTGTTGATTTCGCTTACATTTGGACTTGCTTTCAACTCGGTTCAAGCCAATACGATTTCAAGCGCATTCAATGAATCGTTTGGAATCGAAAAGTGGGTTATGGGTCTCATTCTGGCTGCCGTCACAGCTGTCATCATTTTTGGCGGTATCAAAATGATTGCAAAGGTATCTGAAGTCATCGTCCCGATTATGGCCGGAGCCTATGTAATAGTGGCGTTGATTATCATCATCATGAATATTACCGAGTTACCGGGTATTTTTGTTCTGATCTTTGAAAGTGCATTTAATGGAATAAAAGAAGTGGCTGGCGGAGTACTGGGAGCTGCCATGATGCAGGGAATCAAGCGCGGCCTATTTTCAAATGAAGCCGGGATGGGTAGTGCACCTAATGCTGGAGCGACGGCCGATGTAAGTCATCCCGTCAAACAAGGACTCATTCAGTCACTGGGTGTTTTTGTCGATACGCTCATCATTTGCAGTTCAACGGCCTTCATCGTTTTGTTCTCAGGTCTTTATACATCGAAAGAAACGGATGGAATCGTCCTTACCCAAAATGCACTTGGAACGGCATTGGGATCTTGGGCAGGTATTTTCCTTGCCATTATCGTACTATTATTCGCCTTCAGTTCCATTGTCGGCAACTATTATTATGGAGAGTCGAACATCGGCTTCATCAATGAAAATAAGGTTTGGTTAAACATCTATCGTATCGCAGTAGTAGGGATGGTGATATTCGGTTCGCTTGCCTCACTGAAATTTGTTTGGGGGCTAGCTGACTTGCTGATGGCACTCATGGCCATTATCAACCTGATCGCCATAGCATTACTCGGGAAGATAGCTTTTGCTGCACTGGCGGATTATCAAAAGCAAAAGAAAAGTGGGAAAAATCCTGTTTTCCATGTAAACAATATTAAAGGTTTGAAAAATGTGGAATGTTGGGGAGACCCATCCGATAATGTGGATGTGAAAAAGGAGAGCTAAGCTTTCCTTACAATTGTAGACAAAAGGGGTTCGGAATGAAAACATTCCGAACCCCTTTTGAAATTCCCTCTACGATCTCACTATATTAAGCCATTCTTGCCATCTTCTTTACATTCATGGCAGCGAAAATAAGCATCGCCTGCATCGACAATTTTTTAACCCCTCTCAAAGTAGTCCAACGCATACCATGCTTTTCTTTTGCATCTGCGAATATACGCTTTATTGTTTCTTTACGTTTCGCATAGATAGGTTTTATATCCTTGTGATGACGAAGATGATCTGCTTCTTCCATATAATTTTGCCAGATATAGCGTGTCACCACTTTTTGATGGTCTTTGCTTTCTGTACACTGTGATAAAACAAAAGCAACAGAATACCAAAGATCAAGCTAAATGCATCACCTTTTTCATAGTTGTTTTTATCGCCTTTTTGATGAGATGGGATGCATTGATTAGAAGTATTATATATTGAAATTTCTTGATTATGTTTATTTTTCCTCTTTATCTTTTCATCTTTACAAGCAATTTTACTGTACTAAAGTTAATTATTTTACAAACTTTAATTTATATCTTTTTCGCTCCCTTAATCGTTGAAAAGGGTATTCTATGTATTCGTTTGTCCACATCAATCACTCTTAAATGTCCGTTCATTTGAACCACATAATGTACTCATCCTTCTACGCTGCTCAGTCGATTATTTTTGTAAAGCGTAAAGGAAATCGGAAAAGTAAACTCCATCGAAGCAGCAATTAAACATTCATTTCTTCTAGGTATTGTTCATCCAACACGGGTTCGGGTTCATCGTAGTAATCCTCGTCAAAATAATTTCTTAGCATTTTTATATGTTCAGGTAGCATCAGATTGGTCCATTTAATATTTCCTCTGTCTCGAATGGTCATCTAAATCACTCCTTATTTAGAATGAAAACGAACGTCCGTTCCTTGTGGGTGGCTTTTTATTTTAAGTTGCTGATCCAAGTTAGAATGAATCATCAAAATCATGCATATCAATTATGTTAAATAGACATGTTTCTTCATTAGAAAAAGTGGGTGTTTATTTATGATATATAAAACACACCTGGCTACATCAATTGCACTAAGTGCAGCATTGGTTTCAACTGTTTCTTATCCATTTACAATTAGTTTCTTAGCTGGTGTGTCATTGGGAAGTTTATTGCCAGATATAGATGAACCTAAATCTTTTATTGGAAGGCGGTCGTTTGGTTTAGCGGTAATCATAAAAAGAAAGTTTGGTCACAGAGGAATTACCCATTCACTATGTATGTGGATAGGTCTTTTGCTTTTCTTATTATTGATAGTACCTAATCCATTCACACTAGGTATTAGTCTTGGTTATTTCTTTCATATATTGGGCGATTACTTTTCTGTTTCTGGTGTCCCTTTATTTTCCCCAATTGATAATGTGCGTAGAAAATCTCCCCTAACATATAAAACTTCAGGAAAAGTTGAAACGGTAATATATTACGTTGCAATTCTGTTTTCCTTATTTTTTATTTTAAACGATAAAATGCTGACTCCATTTATTCAATCCATTTCGGATTTAGTCACTGGAATTTTGAGTCTTTTGTTCAATACACTTGGCTAGATTATCATTGATGCTCAATATTATAAGTGATGGGGAGGAGGGAGAATTTGGGGAAGCATCTGCATGAATTTTTTTTGAATGGAAAAATATTTTCTGAATCTCCAGCTAAATTAGCGGACCTTAAGTATTTGATTAAACAAGAGCGAGACCTAGATGATGAGATCCTAAAAGAATTCCCGTTGGAGGATTACGGGGATTTGAATAACTATCTCAGTATTCTTGGGAGTAAAGAATTAATTGAACAATTTATTAAAATTGATAACAGAAAGTTAGATATTAAAGAAAAGCTAGAAAACGTCTTTATAGATAAGGTCTCTTCCAATAAACAATTAGTCTTGCTGTTTACAGAGGATTCTTTAAATGCGGAAGGCGTCTATCGATTTACTTATGAGTATTTGGATATGGCATTTCAAATGGGAAAATTCTCTTCTTACTGTTTAGAAAATGATTTAGAACAACTATTGGTTGATACTACTCGGAAACTTTGTAAATTACAGCCGCTGAAAGAATTCCAGTATCGACTAATTGAAGAGAATGAAGAATGGCTAATTAGGGGAGTTACATCGGTTAGATACAATAACTACGACAATCATCTTGCCATTTATTTGACACTATTAGCATTACATAATCATGCACAGGCTACTCATCAATGGTACGCATTAGATAAGGCTTATATAAGTGATTCAGAGATTGTCATTATGTTCGATGCAATGAGCCCTAGAAAAATTGTGGGAGTTGGAAATTTATACTTTGGTTTAATCCTGACAAATAATGAAATTAAGGAAAAGGTTTTTTCCTTAGAGTACCGTTTTCGTTTGGAAGATGAGGATGGTAATGAATTTGGTGCAATACCTGAGGGTGAGGAGCCAATATTTACGATAAGGCATGATAGCAATGTAAATAGCGTTAAAGATAAGCTTAAGCAACTTAAAAATTTAGAGGAATTTAAAGATCGAATAGTTGAGTTAGTTTTAGCTATTTCTTATAGCCCGTACTTATCTGAGGACAGGATTTTTGACATTTTTAAGAAAATTAAGCTATCACGCACTAAATATTCACCTGAAACAAAACAGGCATTTAAGAATTTACAAGAAGAACAACTCATCAATAACAGTTTACATATTATTAAAGCATTTAATCGCTTAAATGAAGTAGTAACAGATGTAGAGGAAAAAATTCATCTAGAAAGGCTATTTTTTGAAGTTTGTATGGATATAAAAAAAGAGAGATCGAGAAAAAAAAGTTAGTACGGAAAGAGGGTAACTATTTATTACATGTGGGGAATTTTTCACTACTTCAAAGGTCAAAAAAATTAACTTAATATGGTTGTTAGTCATTTTCTTCTTTCTTTTTGGCTCTTTTCGTAAAGATTGTTGTTTTTAAAACGAAACTATTTAAGGTTGATTGGAGCGGAAGTGCGAGACTCCTGCGGGAGCAGCGGGACAGGTGAGACCCCACAGGCGTTTACGCCGAGGAGGCTCACCGCCCGCCCCGCGGAAAGCGAGCATCTGGAGGGGAAATCAACCACACCGTACTACTTGGTAAATAGCAACAAAGTATGCGAAAACAGCCTTCTTTTTATAGGATGTGAGAAGAGGAATAAGGGGGAACAATGAGAAAGTAGGTGAACAAGAGGCTTTGAGTAGGGCGATTGATGAAATAACGGAGATTGCTAAGGGAGTGGGACTGGATTTTTAACTGATGAGATACGAAATTTGTCCAAGTGAAATCATTTATACATTCGGTGCTTAAAGTATGCCAACACGTTATTCCCATTGGAGCTTTGGAAAACAATTTCATAAGATGAAGTTACAATATGATTTTGGTTTGAGTGAAATTTATGAATTAGTTATTAACTCTAATCCTTGTTACGCCTTTTTATTATACTCTAATTCGTTAATTTAAAATAAGTTAATTGTGGCTCATGTTTTGGCTCCATTGTGATTTCTTCAAAAATAATATTCGTTTTCAAAATACAAATCGAGATATGGTGGAAAGTATGGCGGCCAGCAAATCGCATTCGTCAATATGAAATCCAATATGGAAAAAAAGAGGTTGAAACGTTTTTAGAATTGAACCGGACTCATAAACCATCGTAAGGGGTAACACATGTTGTACTTCTTCCTCTTCATCCTTAAATGTGATGGTAGAAGCAGGACGGAGAAGAGCTGGATCAATATGCTCCTCGATTGCTAATACTGCAACCATTTTCATACCAGCCAATTAACAGCTTAATACATAAACTCTAACTTTTGGGGGTCACCTCAAAGTCAGGCTTTTTCCTCTTTTTTCTATCATGATTGAATATTGTTTTGTTTTTTACACAAAATACCTTTGTCTTTAGTACTGCTGTCAATCGATGGTTGGACAATTTGAAAACTAGGAGTGAAAACTATGGATAGCAAGCAATCAAAAAATGAATCTTCAGAAATTGCTGGAAGAATATATGATGTCAGTGATTATAAACGGGAAGATGCTGTATCTTCGGGATTGGCTACAACCCACGAACAAGTCTCGGATACTTATGCGGAAGGCGAGATAAAAGCAGCCATTGATGATGTAAATGGAAAGGATATTGAGATTAAAAAAGAAGGATCTGAGGAAGAAAGGAAATGAAGTAATTTTTATTTTTTTTAGGAACAAGAATTATCGACTGATATTTTAAGTAAATATCGATTTAAACCCCTAGCTTTATGAAACAAGCTAGGGGATATCTAATTAATAAATCCTTTCTCTCTCCATTTTTTGAAGCAACTCTTCCTTCGTTCTTGGGACAAGGTCTTTTTCTGAGGGTATCCTTGATTTAAGAAGGGCTTGAAACATTTCAAAAACCCACGGTTTCTCCAGATGTGCCCTCATCAGAACGTCTTCATCATGAAAAACGGATACAGGGTCCCCTTGGTATATGACCTTACCATCGTTCATGACAACGACTTCATCAGCCCATTGATAGGCCAAATTAACATCATGAGTTGATAGAATTATCGTTTTGTCAGGGTGGTGAATACTGTCCAGCAGAGACATGATTTGTCGGGAGAAATAAGGATCCAGTCCAGAGGTAGGCTCGTCCAAGAGCCAGACATCGGGTTCCATGGCTAGTACCCCTGCAATGGCGACACGCTTTTTTTGCCCTAAGCTCAAAAAATGGGTGGGTCTGTCCTTCAATTCCGTTACTTCCGTTTGAGCCATCGCCCATTGTACTTTCTCGTGGACTACATTTCTTTCCCATCCTAAATTCATCGGTCCAAACGAAATATCCTGTTGCACATTAGCGGAAAAAAGCTGTGAATCGGGATCTTGAAAAACGATTCCGACTTGTTTTCTTAATGATAATAATGCTTTACGGTCATATTTAATTTTCTTGCCCTTATATCTGATTGTTCCTGATGTTGGTTGTAAAAGACCATTTAAATGGAGGAACAGAGTTGATTTGCCGGCTCCATTATTGCCTAATAATGCAATCTTTTTACCTTGTTGAACCGTTAGTGAAAGATTTTTTATAGCGAACGTTCCATCTGCGAATTGATGGGTGAGGCCCTCTATATTAAAAATATGCTCTTCCATTTTTAAATTGCCTCCAATTTATATATATCCATAAATAAAGATTAAGCTTCCTAGTATGATAATGGCGATCAGCCAATTGCGGGAGGAATAGGTGTAAGTATCATCGATATATGATAGGTTCTCCTGATATCCTCTTGCGTTCATGGCCATCGTCAATTGCCCAGAGCGCTGGAATACTCCCAAAAATAATGATGAGATTAGTAACCCGAGAGATCGAATGCCTTGCCTTATCGAGCCATATCCAAGTCGTGAAGCTTGTGATAGGTGAATGGCCACAGCTGTATCTAAAAAAATAAAGATGAAGCGATAGGTCAATTCTATTAAATCGATCAATAAGGATGGCACTTTAAGTTTTCGCAGCACGGATAGAATGACGGTAATGGGTGTTGTTAAGGTTAAGAAATATAAACAGCTTATACTGCCAAATACGACAGTGGTCAAATTGATGGCTGTACCAATGCTGTCATCACTGATGAATATTTGCCAGTTTCCGACTTCCCAGGACTGCCATATATTAGATATCGGAGTGGGTTTACTTGTAAAAGAGAAAAGGATGGTAATTGTACCTGATAATATAAAGAACCCCGGTAACAAGAGTAATTTCAGATAATAAGAAAGTGGGATTCTTGCCGCAAAAATGATTAAAGCACTCATCACCGTAAAAGTGATGAGCGAAACGGCCATATCCCTTACACTTAAGGAAAAAAGCAAAAGGGAGAGTGCAAAAATCATCTTTTCCAACGGATGTACATCCTTTAGCCCATTGAAATAGGCATATTTATCAATGAGCAACATGCTTGGATTCTTCGGGCATTGCTTGTTTGGCTTGCTTATTCCTTTGTCTCATTACGCCAATGAAATATCCAATGAAACCAGCTCCGATTGCAGCTTGCAGCGCAAATAATAAGCTTTCTGTTTCTGCACCTGGCGGCTCCCAAATACTGTTGAACCATGGCTTATATTCCGGATGGATTTTAGTGATGGCCTCTTCAGCTTCGCCGTCTGCACCGCCAAATTCCGTTCCTTGTTGGGTGATTAACGGTATGGTTGCAAGAATGACGACCAGGAAAAGCAGCAGTAAACTTTTTTTCATATTAACGGGCCTCCTTAGATAAAACTCGCAGCAATTTCAATTCGCCTAGATTGTATTTTTTTAAGAAATTCATCACAACGACTGTCAATAATCCCTCGCTGATTGCCAGGGGAATTTGGGTCAGGGCAAAAATCCCTGCAAACTTAGTAAATGAGGCCATGAATCCCCCTACCTCGGATGGAAAAGCAAGAGCAAGTTGAACGGAAGTTACCACATAGGTTCCTAAATCTCCAAAAGCAGCTGCCAAGAAAACGGCAAGAGAAAAAGACCACCCCAATTTAGTTGCGCCCTTGAAGACAAAGTAAGCAATGAACGGTCCGCATACAGCCATGGAAAATGCATTGGCACCTAATGTCGTCAATCCTCCGTGAGCCAGTAATACAGCTTGAAATAACAGAACGATGGAACCCACGACACTCATGGCCAATGGTCCGAATAATATGGAACCCAAACCAACTCCTGTAGGGTGTGAAGAACTTCCCGTAACGGAAGGAATCTTCAGGGCCGATAATATGAATACAAATGCTCCAGATAGGCCGAGTATCATTTTTGTTTCCGGGTTTTCCTTTACTTTGGACCTGATGGACCGGTAACCCAAGATTAAAAATGGAAGGGTAATGGCCCACCAGAATATGGCCCATTCAATCGGTAAAAATCCCTCCATAATATGCATGGCCATAACTCGTTTTGGTACAAGAAGCAGTAAAACGACAAAATAAAGAATTTTCCAATTGGCTTTTTTCATTCTTTCTCCTTTCAGCACTTTTAATTTTTTTGAACAAGGCTTTTGAAGAAAAGCGGCGCACAACATAAAAAGCACTTCTCTAAAAAGAAAGAAGTGCGTAATGAACAGGAATTCCTCAGCATAAACCAACCACGGGCTATTCTGCCTGATCCGCACACCCATCCTCGTAGGTTGAAACAGTTTCACGCTTCATGGCAGGTCTCCTGGCTTTGGTTCATCATCCCATTACATCCTTCCCATCTCATTTGACAGTGGATTAACCTTAAGGCAATAGGACTTCCCTTTACAGTGGCGGGACCGCTCCGGATTTTCACCGGCTTCCCTTTTAAGCTGAATTTCCGAGAAATTCAACACCATAAAACTTATGTAATTATTTTGAAAAATCTCGTTTAGTTTATCATAAAGAAATAAATCCAGCTACACTCTCTTTTTTTTTGGGGGGACTAATAACGCAGAGAAGCGAGGCGTGGAGCTGGATTTACCCTATTAAACTTTTCTAAACAGTCGGAATAAACTTTGAATTTTGCTAAAGTTGTTATATGATAGATAAAGTTAGCTAGAAATGTATAATAAAACCAAATATTTCATTTTAAAAGTGCTCTTGTGTGAATTATCAAGAGATAATAGGGAAATCGGTGAAAATCCGATGCAGCCCCCGCTACTGTAAACGCTGATGAAATTGTCGATGACCACTGGCTTAATGCCGGGAAGGGACAAAGTAAAATGAAGCGTAAGCCAGGAAACCTGCTTTTGAAATTGTATGATACTTTTCGGAGGGAAAGGTAGAAGGACTATGACGATTTTGGGAGATTCAGCATATTTGCTGAGGGCTCCTCATTCATATAGTTTTTTTAAAACCTTAACTCTTATGTTAAGGTTTTTTATTTTGCCTTTTCCCTGAACTCAGGAGGAAGAAGATGACTACTTGGAACTTGAAGGGTACAAATACGCATCTGTTGATTTGCAATGGCAGCAGTTGCATGAAAAAAGGCGGGGAAGAAGTAACCCAAGCGATTCGCGATGAAATTACTTCAAAGGGAATGGATATGAAAATCCATACAACCAGGACACGCTGTAACGGAAGATGTAAGGACGCCTGCGTTGTGATTGCGTATCCCCAAGGGAAATGGTTTCGGGTGGATACCCCTGATTACGGTCGGAAGATTGTAAATAATATTGATGATGGGGAGTTTGTGCCCCAGATGATCTACCAATTCAGTGATGGGGAAATGACCCCTAATCCAGATTTTCCTGCTCATACGGGTATTTCAAAGAACAAATCGTAAAAGGAGATGTCTTAATGAGTACTAACGGTAAATTATTCGTCGTCGGCTTTGGGCCAGGGAATTTTGAACACATTACCAAACGCGCTGTCGAAGCCCTTCAAGAAAGTGACTACATCATTGGTTATAAAACCTATGTTGAACTCATTCAGGGACTGCTTACAGATCAAACGATTATTAGTACGGGAATGACTGAAGAGGTATCACGTGCTCAGGAAGCAGTGAAACAAGCGGAGCTGGGAAAGAAAGTGGCTGTAATTTCCAGTGGTGATGCCGGAGTTTACGGGATGGCAGGGTTGGTTTATGAAGTATTGATTGAAAAGGGGTGGAAAGAAGATACTGGAGTGGGCATTGAAGTCATCCCTGGTATTTCTGCAATCAACTCTTGTGCGTCTTTACTTGGGGCACCTGTCATGCACGATTCGTGTACCATCAGCCTCAGTGATCATTTAACGCCTTGGGAACTTATTGCTAAAAGGGTTGAAGCAGCTGCGATGGCAGACTTTGTCATTGCACTTTATAACCCGCGTAGCGGCAGGCGGACTAGGCAAATTGTTGAAACACAGAACATTCTCCTTCGCTACCGTTCGCCCGATACACCTGTAGGGTTGGTGAAAAGTGCATATCGCGATAGGCAGGATATTATCATAACCAATTTGAAAGATATGTTGAATCACGATATTGGAATGTTGACCACCGTCATTATTGGTAACTCATCCACCTTTTTATATGATGATAAAATCATCACACCAAGAGGCTATCAGAGGAAATATACTTTGAATTCGGAAAAGCAACCATTGAAGCCGCATCAACGTCTGCAAAAAGAAGCGGAACCGTGGGCATTAGATCAAGAAACGGCATCTATGCAGGAAGCGTACACCGAGTCGACTGGCGGAGTTGGATTGCTTACAAAAGCCCCAGAAAAAAAGCGCACTTCTTTTGAAGTGGCAATGGAAGCACTCATAAAAGTTAAGGGTCAAACAGTCCAGCAATCAATTACGCCAGCTGTTCAGCAAAAAATTGAGTCGGTATTCGAGCTTGCCGTTAGCCCAGGTGTGGCGAACAAGCAATTTACTCCCAAACAAATGATGACACTTGCAGAAGTTGTTGGAGAGAAAGGAACGATGGAATACACGCCAAATCATAAAATCGTTTTAAAGATTCCTACAACAGATCCAGAGGTTATTACTGGAAAATTGCAATCAGCAAACTTTTTATTATCACCAATTGGGGATGTACTGACATTAAAAGCCTGTGATTTCTGTGATGGTGAAAAAGCGGAATCCATTCCTTATGCGGATGAAATTCACCGGGTGCTTGGCGGAATGAAAATGCCTAAGGAACTGAACATCGGTTTTAATGGGTGTGGAATGGCTTGTTATAGTGCTGTAATGGATGATATCGGGATTGTCTTCCGAAAAGGGAAGTTCGACTTATTTCTTGGAGCTAAGCCGGTTGGAAGAACAGCCCATCCAGGTCAGCCGGTTGCTGAAGGCATTGAACCGGAACAGCTTGTTGAACTGATTACGGACATTGTCGAGGAGTATACGCAAAATGCCCATCCAAATGAGCGCCTTTTTAAATACTTTAAACGTGCAAAAAAGATTCAGAGTTTTTCTTATCAGGACATTGCTCCCAAAATAAACATAGAGCCTGCGCCTTGTGAAGACTAATTAAGAGGGGGAAAGTAAATGAAAGCAGTTTTGTTCGTAGGACACGGAAGCCGCTTGGCTTCAGGAAATGAAGAAGTCCTTCACTTTATTAAAAATATGATTTCGGCAATGGATGACGGCTTTTTGGTGGAAACGTGCTTCTTGGAGTTTGCGACACCGAATATATCCAAAGGTATTGATAATTGTGTTAAACGTGGGGCTACGGAAGTTATCGTCATTCCGATCATTTTGTTGCATGCAGGACATTCGAAATTACATATCCCAGCTGAAATAGAGGATGGGAAAACCAAGTATCCAGAAGTGAAATTCACATATGGTCAAACGATCGGGGTCCACCATGATGTATTGACGATCCTGACAGATCGTCTTGAGGAAGTCGGATTCGATACATCCTCGGAACAGCCTGAGACAGCGATTTTGCTAATTGGCCGAGGTGGCAGTGATGCTGATGCAAATAGTGATATATATAAGATTTCACGATTATTATGGGAAAAATTAAACGTGAAATGGGTCGAAACAGCCTTCATGGGTGTAACGGACCCACACGTGGATGAGGGGATTGATCGATGCATCCGGTTAGGGGCAAAAAAAATTGTGATGCTGCCATATTTCCTTTTCACGGGTGTGTTAATGGAAAGAATGGAGGATATGCTGAAAGGCTATCAAGCGCAATATCGTGATCGAGAATTTATTTTGGCGAAGTATTTTGGGTATCATCCAACCTTACAGAACATTCTGCAAGAACGTGTAATTGAAGCTAGCGAAGGCAGATCAAGTGGGGTACGTGATTTGGAAAACTATCGTAAACATGTCGAAGAACATGGACATGCCCACCATCATCATCACGATCATGATCACGACCATCACCACGACCACGACCATGATCACGACCACGATGAGCAAGTGGTGGAGACAACAAAATGATTTTGTTCTTGGCGGGTACAAGTGATGCAAGGGAATTAGCGATTGAGATGCAGCAGGTGGGATTCAAGGTTTTGGCAACTGTTGTAACCGGGTCGGCGGCGAAGAGTTTGCAAGATGCAGGAATATCCACCCGGATTGGCCGATTAACTGCAGAGGATATGACATCTTTAATTTCTGAAAAAGGTTTTCAGGCTGTAGTTGATGCAAGTCACCCATTTGCGGAAGAAGCGTCCAAAAACGCCCTTAACGGAGCAAAGGCAGCAAATGTTCCATATATTCGTTATGAGCGTGAAAGTCAACGGTTTCAGAATGACAAATTGATAGTTGTCCGTGATTATGAGGAAGCTGCCAAGCTTGCCGCTTCAAAAAAGGGAGTCATCATGCTTACGACCGGAAGTAAAACCTTAGCGGTGTTCGCAAAAGAATTAGTAGGACTCGAGAATACCAGAGTCATAGCAAGAATGCTGCCACGCATTGACAATATGGAAAAATGTTCGCAGCTAGGCATAGAACAAAAAAATATCGTTGCGATTCAAGGTCCATTTTCCAAAGAATTAAATAAAGCTCTATATAACCAGTATGGCGTCACATTGATGATAACGAAGGAAAGTGGCAAGGTCGGTGCGGTTGACGAGAAATTGGAAGCCGCGTTGGAATGTGGAATAGAGACGATTATGATATCGCGACCAAATGTCGACTATCAAAATGTCCATTCCAGTTTTGATCATGTCATTGTCGAGTTGAATAAACAGCTAAATGAAAAATAGGAGGAATGCAAGATGGATTTTAAAACGGATTTTAAACCACTAACGGTAGACCCAGACAAAATATATGATTATAGCTTTGCAATGATAGCTGAAGAAATGGGTCATCATGATTTTTCCGAAGATGAATGGAAGATCGTCCGCCGGGTCATTCATGCTTCAGCGGATTTTGAATTGGGAAGAAGTGTCATCATCCATCCAAATGCCATTCAAGCTGGTGTGGAAGCCATTCGCAAAGGCAGGCATGTCATTGCGGATGTGCAAATGATCGAGAGCGGTACAGGAAAAAAAAGATTTCAAAAACATGGCGGGGACGTGCATTGCTATATTTCAGATCCAGATGTGATGGTCGAAGCCAAACGTTTGAATACGACTAGAGCGATCATTTCGATGCAAAAAGCCGTAAAGGAAAATGAAGGGGGCATTTATGCCATTGGCAATGCACCTACAGCTTTACTTGAGCTCATTCGCCTTATTAGAGAAGGGATTGCAAAACCGGACTTAATCATTGGAATGCCTGTTGGGTTTGTTTCTGCAGCGGAATCTAAAGAGGAACTCGCTAAGATCACAGAAGTTCCATTCATTACGAATATTGGCCGAAAAGGTGGAAGTACTGTCACTGTTGCAGCATTGAACGCGATTTCCCTTTTAGCTGATAGTTAAAAAATATGGAAAAGAGAGTAAAAAAAGACCCCTCACAAATGCGTCATGGATATACGACAGGGGCATGTTCGACTGCCGTGACGAAAGCGGCATTGACCGCCTTGATCACGGGGGATGCGCTGGAGGAAGCAACAATTTCCTTGCCTATCGGCCGAGATGCCACTTTCACTATTGAGAAATATAATATATCGGAAAATGCGGTTAGTGCAGAAACGATAAAAGATGCCGGAGATGATCCCGATGCCACCCATCTGGCACATATCATTTCTACTGTCAGCTGGTCCGATGTACCTGGGATTATCTTGGATGGAGGGACTGGTGTGGGTCGTGTTACCAAACCCGGGCTTCCGGTTCCGGTAGGGGAAGCGGCCATTAATCCTGTACCGCGCAAAATGATTTTAACCACTGTGCAACAAACATTGGAAGAATTTAAGATCAATAGAGGAGTGAAAGTCGTTATTTCCGTACCCGCAGGTGAAGAAATAGCGAAAAAAACATTAAATGGCCGCTTGGGGATTGTGGGGGGCATTTCCATTTTGGGAACAAGGGGCACCGTCGTCCCTTTTTCCAGTTCGGCCTACATGGCAAGTATCGTCCAGGCTATAAGTGTCGCCAAAGCGAGTGGTTGTGAGCATCTTGTCTTAACCACTGGCGGGCGAAGTGAAAAGTATGCAATGGGCCTTCTTCAGGGTTTACCGGAGGAAGCCTTTATTGAAATGGGTGACTTTGTGGGCTTCTCACTTAAGCAATGTAAGAGGCAGGGAATTAAAAAGGTATCACTGGTCGGCATGATGGGGAAATTTTCTAAAGTTGCCCAAGGTGTGATGATGGTGCATTCAAAGAGTGCCCCGGTCGACTTCGATTTTCTGTCGGAAATAGCCCAAGGCGTTGGAGCTGGAGATGATCTTGTTCTTGAAATCAAGAATGCAAACACAGCATCACAAGTTGGGGACATGATGTCAGCGATCAATAATTTTGATTTTTTTAATAAATTATGTGAATCCTGCTGTCACTCTGCCATAAAGCAAGTGAAGGGTGGCATTGAAATGGAAACGGCGATTTATTCGTTGAAAGGACAATTACTGGGAAGGGCTGTTGGAATTGAGTCAATCGATGAAATTAATCGGGATAGGGGATAACGGTCAGGAAAGCTTACTGCCCCAATATGCCCAATGGATAGAAGAAAGTGAAGTGCTGGTCGGAGGTGAGCGGGTCTTATCCTTCTTTCCGAACTATTCTGGCAAGAAGATCGTCATAAAGGCCGGTTTGAAGAAAGTGGTGGAACAACTGCAGGATGAAACTCGTCCAACAGTTGTCTTAGCTTCCGGTGACCCATTGTTTTACGGAATGGGAGGCTATCTTTCCAGCAAAATCAACATGGAAGTTTACCCATATTTCAGTTCCATTCAGCTTGCTTTTGCAAAAATGGGTGAAAGCTGGCAAGATGCTTTCCTAGTTAGTATTCATGGCCGCAGTATGAAAGGGCTGGCCCAAAGGATTGATGGGAAAGCAAAAGTTGCCTTGCTTACTGATATCGAAAATAGTCCAAACCAACTGGCTAAATATCTCCTTTCATATGGAATGACAGAATATCGGGCATTCGTGGCTGAAAATCTTCAAGGAGAAACTGAAGACTCTGGCTGGTATGAACTTGATGAAATGATGGAGCGGGAATTCTCCCCGTTGAATGTTGTCATTTTAAAAAGAAAATCAGAAGGTCCAAGCTGGTCTTTAGGGATAGAGGATGAAGAATTTTTGCAACGGAGGCCGGATAAAGGACTCATAACCAAAAAGGAAATTCGAGTATTAAGCCTGCATGCGTTGAAACTCAGAAAAAACAGCATAGTTTGGGATGTCGGGACGTGTACGGGATCAATGGCAATTGAAGCGGCTAAGCTTGCATCAGAAGGGCAAATCTTCGCAATTGAAAAAAATGAGCCTGATTTAGAAAACTGTTATCAAAACCAACGAAAATTCCGTACCGATATAACAGCTATTCATGGAAAAGCTCCGCAAGGCCTAGAAAATTTTCCGGATCCTGATGGGATTTTTATTGGCGGGACTGGCGGCGAAATGGTAGATCTAATCAATACTTGCTGCAAACGGCTGAAAGAAGGCGGCAGGATCGTTTTAAATGCTGCAACGATCGAGAATCTTTACCGGGCTAATGAGGCATTTGCGGAAGCTGATTTTCACACTTCCATCATGCATGCGCAAATTTCCCGAAGTAAGCCAATATTGGGAATGAACAGATTCGTACCGCTTAATCCGGTTTATATCATTACTGCACAACGAAAGGAAGACATGAATGAGTAATCTTGGTACATTATATGGCCTTGGGGTGGGCCCGGGCGATCCGGAGCTTATTACAGTAAAGGCATTTCGCGTGATTCAGGAATCTCCGGTCATTGCGTATCCAAAAAAAAGAAAAGGGAGTAAAAGCTACGCCCATCGCATTGTTGAAGTTTACATTCGTCCTGAAGAGAAGGAAATGCTGGGCCTAGTTTTTCCGATGACGAAAGATCAAGCGATTTTGGATCGGGAATGGAACGGAACGGTTGAAAAGGTTTGGCAAAAATTATATGAAGGAAAAGATGTTGCTTTCGTTACGGAAGGTGATCCGCTTTTATATAGTACATTCATACATATGATGAAATTGATGCAGGAGTTGCATCCCGAAGTCGAAATCAAGACAGTCCCAGGCATTTCTTCGTTTAATGGATCAGCATCAAGGTTGGGCATCGCTTTGGCGGATGGTGATGATCATGTCGCGATTGTTCCGGCAAGGGATGATTATGAAGCGATGAAGAAGGCGATTGAGGATCATGATGCTGTAGTGTTCATCAAAGTGGCAAAAGTCATCGATTTAATGATTACTGTTTTAAAAGATTTAAACTTGCTTGAAAAGGCCTCGGTCGTAACCAAAGTCACATCCGATGAAGAAGTGATTTGGAAAATGAGTGAATTGGAAGGACTTGAACTAGAATACTTAACATTGATGGTGGTGAGAAAATGAAGATATATATTGTAGGTGCTGGCCCAGGAGATCCGGATTTGATTACTGTGAAAGGTTTGAACATTCTCCAAACCGCTGATGTGATTTTATATACGGATTCATTAGTGAATGAAGAATTGATTGCAAAGGCAAAACCCGAGGCCGAGGTGCTAAAAACGGCTGGAATGCATTTGGAGGAAATTGTTGGAATCATGGTTGAGCGTGTTAAAGAAGGAAAGATGGTTGCTAGAATCCATACTGGGGATCCTGCCATGTACGGTGCAATCATGGAACAAATTGTCCTTTTGAAGAAAGAGGGTATTGGTTATGAGGTGATCCCTGGAGTAAGTTCGGTATTCGCCTCAGCAGCGGCAATAGGGGCAGAGCTGACTATCCCGGATTTAACTCAGACACTCATATTGACGAGGGCTGAAGGACGTACGCCTGTTCCGGAATTTGAGAAGTTACGTGATTTGGCAAGCCATCACTGTACGATTGCCCTCTTCTTGAGTGCGACCTTGACCAAAAAAATCGTTAAAGAACTCCAGGAAGCCGGTTGGAAGGATGATACTCCGGTAGCAGTCATTCAAAGGGCAACATGGCCGGACCAAAAAATCGTTCGTACCACGTTAGTGAACTTAGATGATGATATGCGTCAAAATGGTATCCGCAAGCATGCGATGATTTTGGCTGGATGGGCGTTAGACCCTGCTATCCATGATAAAGATGAATACCGTTCCAAATTATATGATGCGAGTTTTACCCACGGTTTCAGAAAAGGTGTTAAGCCATGATCATTGAATTGAAGGAAGAGGAACTTGCTCCCATTAAACGGTCTCATACTTATGCGATCGTGGCAATTACAAAGCATGGTGTCGAGCTGGCACGAAAATTACATACCGTTTTTTCAAATTCCGATCTATATTACATGAGCAAGTTTGAAAAAGGGGACGAAGAGCATAAACAGATCCAGCTTTTTTCGGGCAGTGTCCGTATGCTATTACCAGCTTTATTCAAGGAATATAAAGGAATCATATTAATTATTTCACTCGGTGCAGTAGTCAGGATGATTGCTCCCATTTTGAAGGATAAGAAAACGGATCCGGGTGTCGTTGTCATTGATGATAAAGGGGAAAATGTTATCAGTGTACTGTCAGGGCATCTGGGAGGAGCGAATGAACTGACTAAGGAAGTTGCTGCAGCCCTTGACGCAAGAGCTATAATCACCACTGCTTCAGATGTACAAAAAACGATTCCTGTCGACCTATTCGGTCAGCGCTTCGGCTGGATTTGGGATTCTGCAAAAAAATTGACGCCAGTAAGTGCCTCCGTTGTAAATGAAGAGCATGTTGCCATTGTACAGGAATCAGGTGAACGGAATTGGTGGACTTATGAAACGGCATTACCTGAACGAATAATCGCATATCCATCCATTGAAGAAGCGCTTCACGCAAAGCCGCAAGCAGCGCTGGTCGTAACTCACCGTATTCTTAGCCAGTCGGAAAAGAGGATCCTTGAAAATGGAATCGTATATCGTCCAAAAGTCATTGCTCTTGGTATCGGGTGCAATAGGGGAACAGGGGCAGCTGAAATTGAGCAGGTGATTGCAGAAACACTAGCGGAATTATCATTTTCCCTAAAAAGCGTTAAAGCGATCTGTACAATTTCCTTAAAGAAAGACGAAATTGGCTTGATTGAAGTAGTTAAGAAATTTGGCTGGGACTTTGTACATTATGAACCGGAAGAGCTTAATCAAGCTCAAATCAAAGCGCCATCCGATACAGTATTTAAATATACAGGTGCATACGGTGTGAGTGAACCGGCTGTCAGGATTTATACTAAAGCTGAACAATTGGAGCTGGTTAAGAAAAAATCGGGTAACGTAACCATATCAGTTGGGATCATTCCTTTTTAAGGAGGTAGAAATATAAATGAACGATAGAAGATTGGTGATTGCAGGTACCGGAAGCGGTGTCGGAAAAACGACATTGACCATCGGAATCATGGCAGCCCTCCAGAAGAAAGGCTATACCGTTCAAGGGTTCAAATGTGGTCCTGACTATATTGATCCAACCTATCATACCGCAGTTACAGGACGAATTTCACGCAATCTTGACAGTTGGATGTTTGAACACGATACCGTCCGCGAAATTCTTAACAAAGCAAGTATTGGAGCTGATATCTCAATCATCGAAGGAGTCATGGGCTTTTTCGATGGCAAAAGTCCTTTATCCAATACAGGATCGACGGCTGAAATCAGCATGATCACCCAAAGCCCTGTCTTGTTGGTAGTCAACTGTGCCAGCATGGCGCGAAGTGCAGCTGCAATTGTAAAAGGGTTTCAGGACTTTTCAACCGGTCCGAACATCATTGGGGTAATTGCCAATCAAGTGGGAAGTGTAGGGCATTACCAAATTGTCAAAGCGGCCATCGAGCAAGAATGCGATGTTCCGGTGCTGGGATATATGAAGCGGGAATTGGATATTGATATTCCTAGCCGTCATTTGGGCTTAATTCCTGCTATTGAGCGCGGGGAACTTGACCCGTTTTTCGAAAGACTGGCACACTTAGTCATGGAAACGATCGATATCGATCAGTTGTACAGTTTGTCCATGACTAGCGCCGTTTCCAGCGGGAATTCAAATATATTTCAGCCTCAAAATAAAAAAGGCGTGTGCATTGCCGTCGCAAAAGATGCGGCCTTTAATTTTTATTATCAGGAAAACCTTGAGTTGCTTGAAGCGAATGGGGCGAACATCAAGTATTTTTCTCCATTAAAAGGGGAAGAAGTTCCATTGGATGCTGATGGTTTATATCTTGGAGGGGGGTTTCCGGAGGAATTTGCAGACGAACTTTCTGGTCATTTGGGTGCTATTAAATCCATCAGAAGCTCTATTGAAAAGGGGATGCCGACTCTAGCAGAATGTGGTGGTTTCATGTTTTTGAGCAAATCAATTGAAACAACTTCCGGAGAAACGCACCAGATGGCAGGGATGATACCAGGCAGGATTAAGATGCAGAAAAAGCTTGCAGCACTTGGATATCGTGAAATTACAGGAACACAAAGCAATTTTTTGATCAATGAAATTGAGCAGGCAAAAGGTCATGAATTCCACTATTCGACATTTGAAGCAGATGGTGATCTTACACATGCTTATGAGTCCAAAGGCAGATTCGGTTCGAAACAAGAAGGGTGTATATTGGGTAACCTTGTTGCCGGGTATACCCACTTTCATTTTGCTTCCAATCCAACACTTGCAAAGAACTGGATCGATGCTTGCTTAAAACAAAAAAAACAGATCTAACCAGGAAACTATCATCAAGTAAAAGGTATTTTTTGAAGATTAAGAGGAGGCACGAGCATGAAACCGGGAAAAGTACATCTGGTCGGTGCGGGTCCCGGAGATCCGAAACTGATTACGGTATATGGACTGGAATGTATCCAAAAGGCGGATGTCATTGCATATGACAGGCTTGTCAATCCAGAACTATTAACCTATGCAAAAGAAAATGCAGAACTGGTGTATTGCGGGAAATCACCAGGGAAACATCATTTCATTCAAAATGAAATTCATGAACTTCTTGTGGAAAAAGCCTTACAGGGTAAAAATGTCACCCGATTAAAGGGCGGAGATCCATTTGTCTTCGGGCGGGGCGGTGAGGAAGCTGAGATACTGGCTGCTAACGGGATTGAATATGATATCGTCCCGGGAATCACAGCGGGTATCGCGGCTCCGGCTTATGCAGGCATCCCGGTTACCCACCGTGAACATGCATCAAGTTATGCGATTGTGACAGGCCATGGCCGTGATTACAAGGGACAGGATAACCTAAATTGGCAGGCGTTGGCTCAAGGCATCGATACCATCGCTTTTTATATGGGAATAGGTAATATGCCGTTTATCTGTGAAAAATTGATGGGGCATGGCAGGGACGGAGAAACACCGGTGGCCGTCATTGAATGGGGTACGACAGATAAACAAAGGACGATCACCGGTACGTTGAATTCGATTCCTTTACTAGCTTTGAAAGAAGAAATTCAAAATCCGTCAATCTTCCTAGTAGGTGATGTCGTCCAATTAAGAGAAAAAATCCAATGGTTTGAAAGAGTGATTGAATCAGAGTCCATTATTGAAGGGAATGAGTCGGAATGTCCATCATTCAAGAATTGAAGGAACGCAGGGCAATAAGGAACTACGAAGATAAAGAAGTGGAAGACAAAAAAATCATGCAGTTATTGGAAGCAGCAACATATGCCCCTAACGATCGCCTGCGTGAACCGTGGAGTTTTTATGTCATCAAGGGAGAAGCGAAGCACCGTTATGAAAGACTGGCAGAAAAGTATTTACATGAACGCTTCCCGACCAAACCGAAATTGATTGACAGTTCATTGGAAGTTGTTAAGACGACACCGCTTATCATTGTCGTGACTTCCGATATTTTGCCTGATGATCCAGATTCATCCGAAGACAATGTATTTGCTTCTTGTTGTGCCGTCCATTCGATGTGGCTTGCCGCAAAAGAACTGGGTCTTGGATTCGTTTGGCGTACTAGGGGAGTGGGTCTTGTCAGGGATGAACGCCTGCACGGATTTATCGGTTCACCGGAAAACAAAAAAGTGATCGGCACCATTTTTGTCGGATACCCTAAAGGTGATCAACCTGTTCCTGCTACTAAAAGAACTTCATACATAGAAAAAACAGTTTGGTTATGAAGGTAGGCGAATAAGATGGCTCGCAGAGGACTGTTTCTTATATATACCGGAAATGGGAAAGGGAAAACGACTGCCTCATTAGGGGTGACTTTACGGGCAATCGGCAGAGGAATGAATGTCAAATTCCTTCAGTTCATAAAATCTCCAGAGCGTACATATGGAGAAGCGTTGGCTTTAAAAAAATTAGGAGTTGAAATGGAACAGCTAGGTATTGGTTTTACATGGACCAAAACTCCAGAAGAGCACCGTAACGCATTATCGTTAGCTTGGGAAAAGGCAAGACTGGCCCTTAGTGATCCTGGCATTGATTTACTTGTTTTGGATGAGTTGAACAATGCATTGGCGATTTCCAAATTTCCGATTGAAGATGTCTTGCCATTAACTGAAGTCATCGATGCGATTCGAAATCGTCCCGCTCATATGCATGTAGTCATTACCGGCAGGGATGCCAGGCCAGAGCTTATGGAAATGGCCGATTTGGTTTCATCGATTGAGGCTACCAAGCATTATTATGACGAGGGCATCGGCGCTGTCAAAGGATTAGAGTTTTAAGGGGGTGAGCGTAATGAAGGCACGATCCATCATGATACAAGGGACGTCGTCTGATGTAGGGAAAAGTTTGATTTGTACGGCATTTTGCCGGGTATTTTCCAATAAAGGATTACGTGTCGTCCCATTCAAATCACAAAACATGGCTTTGAATTCTTATGTAACCTTGGATGGCGGTGAAATCGGACGGGCTCAGGGAGTACAGGCGGAAGCGGCACGGATCACGGCAACGACCGATATGAATCCGATATTACTGAAACCAAAGCAGGATATGGTTTCGGAAGTCATCGTGCACGGAAAGCATTTTCTTGATATGAATGCAAAAAGCTATCGGTCCCAATTTGTCCAGGAAGCCATGCCCATCATCCGTAAATCGGTCGAAAAACTTCAAGAAGAATATGACATCATCGTACTGGAAGGCGCAGGAAGTCCAGCTGAAATTAACCTTAAGGACCGGGATATTGCAAATATGCGAATGGCCAAACTCGCGGATGCGGCTGTCATTTTAGTAGCAGATATTGACCGTGGTGGAGTATTTGCTTCCATCATCGGGACACTTGCCTTATTGGACAAAGATGAACGAGATAGTGTAAAGGGGATCATCATCAATAAATTTCGTGGCATGCGTGAATTGTTGGACGATGGCATTGAATGGGTGGAAAAGGAAACCGGGATTCCGGTTCTCGGGGTGCTGCCCTATCTTGACGTGAATATTGAAGCGGAAGATTCACTTGCCCTCTCTTCCTTGCGTTTTAAAAAACCTAAAAAGGCTGAGTTTCCGATCGATGTAGCCGTCTTGAGATTTCCGCGGATCTCCAACTTTACAGATGTGGATCCTTTTTTTGATGAACCCGGAGTAGGTGTCCGCCTAGTAAGCAGTGTCCATGAGTTAGGTAATCCCGATCTGCTTATTTTGCCTGGTACAAAAAACACGATGGAAGATTTAGAGTGGTTGAATCGTATGGGGTTGGATGGGGCCATCAACAAACTGCGCGAACAAGGAACGGTGATCTTTGGTATATGCGGCGGTTTTCAAATGCTAGGGACTAAACTTTTCGATCCTGACGGGGTCGAAGGTGACGGTGAGAACGCAGATGGGCTCTCGCTTCTTCCGGTGGAAACCGTATTTCAAGCAGAAAAGAAAACGGTACAAATGGAAGGTGTCCTTTCTGCCGGGATAATGGAAGGTCAAATGAATCTTAACGGCTTCGAAATACATTTAGGCAGAACGACATTGAAGTCGCAAGTAAGGCCCTTTCTTTTATTGAAGGATGGAAGAGAGGATGGAGCCATTTCCAATGACAACAAAGTAATGGGAACATATCTTCATGGGATATTCCATAATCGCCTGTTCACTAGATTACTAGTTAACCAAATTCGACGGAACAAGGGGTTGGAGGAAGTGAAGGAAAACGTTCGAAGCGACTCAGAGCGTAGGGAAGAAGCGTATAATCTCTTGGCATCCCATTTGGAGGAAAACATTGATATGGATACCATCTATCAATGGCTGCAGTTGGAAACTGCAGAAAGTTAATGTTAATCAAAGCCCTTTTTTCTTCAAAAAAGATCAATTTAGAGCTACAATTCCTTTTATTTAGCCATAATAAGTGACAGAGGCATACAAGATATGTTATGTTGTCTTCTCTACATACTTTATACAAAATAAAAGGATGAGGTGTTCATATGAATAAAACAGAATTAGTGAGCAGTGTTGCAGCACAAGCTGAACTGACAAAAGACGAAGCAAAAAAAGTAGTGGATGCATTGTTTGAAACAATCACGGCTACACTTGCTAAAGAAGAAAAAATCCAATTAGTTGGTTTTGGTACATTTGAAGTGCGTGACCGTGCTGCCCGTACAGGAAGAAACCCGCAAACTGGCGAAGAAATACAAATTGCAGCTAGCAAAGTACCCGCTTTTAAAGCAGGTAAGGAATTAAAAGAAGCTGTTAAATAAAAAAAAAAACTCTGGAGATGAGAAAAGTCTCCAGAGTTTTTTATCTATAGAACTGGGTATTAACGGGGGTTTTCCTTAAATAATAGGAAATTCCCTTTTTTATGTCGCTAAAAAAATTAACAGTAAAGTGGTTATGACTGCATCAAAAGATAATATTTCTGATGCTTGGTAAGTATAGGAACAGCTATAGGTATATTTGGCTCCCAATTAAACATGCCTTGGTTGGATTTTTTAACGGCTTTTATTGTTGGGCTATTAATATGTAAAACAGCTTGGAATATATCTAAAGAAGCTTCACATGAACTTTCAGATGGATTTGATGAAAATAAAATTCAACTTTATTTGGATGTAATCATAAATGTGGATGGTGTCAAAGGAATAAAAGAAATTAAAGGGAGAAATTACGAAAATAATGAAGTAATAGATGTATTAATCCTTGTTGACTCTATGTTAGAAATTAAAGAAGCTCATGATATAGCAACTCGTGTAGAGAGTGTTATGATTAACGATCAGGCGTGTACGATGTTAATGTCCATGTTGAGCCAAATTGATGAAGTTTTAAAGTTGTTAGATTCTTTCTTCAACTGAAATCTTTTTCCTTAATGAACTAAAAGGAGAATACTTTATTTGGAGCTGTTCCGCATCTCTTTTTCTTATGGAGTCAATACGTCATTTTGGTGGACATAAGCAGTTATTGTGCTCAGATAATAAAAGTTAAAAAGGTTGAACAAGGTGGCTATCTATTTACCGGTAATATACAAGTTGTTCCATACAGTATTGGTTAAATGAGGGGCAAGAGAGAAAAGGTGCGATACTAAAATCCCCTATAATTCTGGTATCCTATCCGCATCCTCTACAGACTCAATGGGTTTAAGGTGAAAGCCAGTTTTGTTTTTAGCAATAACGAAAGGAGTCATATACTACTGAATAGGTGGAGGACGGTTTTGTTAATGGAACGTGACCAATTGTCCTTTTGTAGAATTACGTGCTATACCTGTATCCAATTTATTTTGAATACTGACAAATTCCCCTTCATTCCACCAAGTTCATCTGCTATTTTAAGTTAACCCATCTGTTCTATTCTATAGAATGTTAGTTTATATATATCCTAGTTCATGGGAAATTCGACTGGCTGCTTCTTTTGTTTTCTTTCGAATGGTTTCTTCAAATTTCTCCTGCATTCTTGTGTTTGGACCACTTACAGTAAGAGCCGCGACAACCTTGTGAGTATAGTCAAGTATAGGATAGGAAATGCCTATTGTTTCCTCATCTTGCTCACCCTTGCTAATTGAATATCCATTACACCGTATTTGTTCAATTTCCTTATATAAAACGTCCTTATTGTTTATTGTATACGGCGTCAGTTTAGTAAAAGTCATTTTTTCCAAAAGTATTCCCTGTTCTGTCTCAGGCAAATAAGCAAGCAGCAATTTGGGACCGGAACCGAGGTATAATTCAGAACGCTTCCCAACCCTAGTATGCAGCCTTACCGCTTGGCTGCTTTCGACTTTTTCAATGTATACAGCTTCATCACCATCGAGTATAACCAGGTGCACAACTTCATTAATGTCGGCACAAAGTTCTTTCATCCAGGGTAATGAAATGGTACGCAAATCTAAATGTTCTGAAACTATGTTACCTAATTCAAGCAGTTTTAGACCCAGACGGTAGCGAACATCCTGTTCGGTATTCTTTGTTTTTACTAAAAAACCACTGACCTCCAGAGATGTGAGGAATCGGTAGGCTGATGGCTTTGGCATATTAGATTTTGTTGCTAGTTCACTAAGTGTTAACTCTTTTTTTCCTTCTAAGAAAAAATCCAGTAACCTGAGTCCTTTAATTACACTTTGGTTCATGTTTACCCTCCTATCAGTCTATACTTATCAAATATTTAATCATATTTTGAATGGTGTTTCAAATATAGAAACGATTTTTTTGCAATATTATGATAAAAATAATTTCATTAATAATGAATGAAATGTCGAGACAAAAAAATACATACTATTATTTTAAAAAATATTTGAATATTTAGTTTATTTTGTTTAAAATAAGTTTATCTACAAAAAAAGAAATGGCGTTTCAATAATTGAAACGAACAAGGAGGCTTTGGTGTTTATAGGTTATGAACGTTTGAGTTTTTATCATGCCGATTCGATTGTCGCACTGGGTGTTGATACTAGCTTTCCCTCTTTACTTGGTTTTGAAAAAAGGGACATAGGCGTTCTTTTGTTTTTGTAATGAAAAAGGTGCTTGTTGACAATGGAATTAGGGTCCATTCTGATATTCCTATATTTATGAAACCGGTTAGGAAGTTACATAAAGTAACAGGAGAGAAAGGAACTTCAGTACTACAAAGAAACCTGTGCAGACCGTGCTTATAATAAAGATGGTCATCTTGTATCTGCTGTAAACACAGAGCAGCACGATTAAATTACTCCAGCTATCAAGAGGAGAAATACGCCCTTATAGAACCCCACGTCCTATGTGAATAAAATCGGATCTGAATGAAAGGGCTTTCAATTCTAAGCTTTACCAAGAGGATTTAAAGAAATATAAAATTTACATTTTAATAAGAAAAAATGCTTGTATAGAAAGGAGAACAAATGTTTATAAAACCGAAGCGTGTTAAGAATATCCCTCCTTATTTGTTTAATGAGATCAATAAAAAGAAACAAAACTTACTTAAGCAAGGAGTAGATATAATTGATTTAGGGATTGGATGTCCAGATCTGCCCACTCCACAGCACATAGTAGATCGATTGATTGAGGAGATGAAAGACCCGGAAAATTTAAAGTATCCTGGTTATAGTGGTTGTCTTGAATTCAGAAAAGCGGTGGCCCGATTTTATAAAAACCGTTTTAATGTTGACTTGGACCCAGAGACGGAAATTCTTGCGCTAATCGGTTCAAAAGAGGGAATTGCTCATTTTATTACTGCATCGATTGATCCAGGGGATGCTGTATTGCTGCCAGACCCAGGATATCCCACATATCAATCGGCTACGTATCTAGCCGATGGTATTCCTTATACTATGCCCCTTTTAAAGGAAAATGGATTTCTACCGGATTTTACATCCATTCCCTTGCAAAAAGTCGAAAAAGCGAAGCTAATGTTTTTGAATTATCCGGGAAACCCAACGGCCGCTGTAGCGAATTTAGATTTTTTCCGGAAAGCCGTGGATTTTACGAAACGTAATAACATGGTAATTGCACATGATGCTGCTTACCAAATGGTTACATTTAACGATTATACAGCTCCAAGCATTCTGCAGGTAGAGGGTGCAAAGGAGGTCGCTGTTGAGTTTGGTTCACTTTCAAAGACATATAGCATGACAGGATGGAGAATTGGGTACGCAGTAGGAAATAAGGAAGCTCTTCAATCGCTATCTGTTGTGAAGAGTAATATGGACACGAGTCAGTTCCTTCCGATTCAAAAAGCTGCTGCAACTGCACTGGAGTCTGAACAACATTGCGTAAATGAAAACAATCATATCTATAGAGAGCGGATGGAAGGAATGCTTGCGGCGCTTCGGGAAATAGGCATTGAATCGGATACACCGAAAGGAAGTTTTTTTATCTGGGCATCTGTACCAAAAGGATACACTTCTAGCGAATTTGCAACCAAGGTGCTTGAAGAAGCCGGTGTAATTGTAACTCCGGGTGTAGCATTTGGAGAATACGGAGAGGGATATTTCAGAATCTCCTTATCCGTGCCGACTGAAAGGTTGTACGAAGCAATTCATCGAATTAAAACAAAAATAACGATTAACGTATAATTCTGTGCTAAATATAAAATGCAGTTTTGAATATTGAAAACAGAGGAAGTGGGAAAAATGGAGAAAGTGATGAATGGAGCACGTGCTATTGTAGAATGTATGAAGCTGGAAGGGATTGAGCATGTTTTCTGTGTTCCGGGAGAAAGTTATTTGCCTTTGATGGATAGCATTTATGAAACGGAAAGCATTCAATTGATTTCTACACGACATGAAGGCGGTGCCGCTTTTATGGCTGAGGCATACGGCAAAGCGACACGTAAACCGGGTGTCGCCATGGCAACGCGGGCGGTAGGTGGTGCCAATTTAGCGATTGGAATTCATACCGCTTACCAGGATTCTACGCCCATGGTTGTTTTCTTAGGCCAGGTCCATAGCAAATTCCGAGGCAGAGAAGGTTTTCAAGAGGTAGATTTGGATCGTTTTTTCGGACACATTGCCAAATGGACCGTGGAAATTAAAGACGTAGAGCGTATGCCAGAACTTGTGCAGCGAGCGTTCCGTATCGCAAAGAGCGGGCGACCGGGGCCTGTTGTGATTGCTCTTCCGGAAGACGTTCTCGTAGCAGAAGCGGAAATGTGTTTTGGACCAGTTACTCAAGTTCCGGCACCACGTCCAGGTAATCAAGAGATTGTATTCGTTCAACAATTACTTGAACAATCAGAACGCCCGGTGATTCTTGCTGGGGGTGGTGTATCTGCAGCAAATGGAGAACAGGCATTACGTAAACTAGCAGAAGAATTCAAGATTCCAGTAATGTCGTCATTTCGCCGTCATGATGTGTTTCCTAATGACCATGTGCTATATGTCGGTCACTCAGGACTTGGCACATTCGCTCCGATACTCGATACTCTTCGTCAAGCTGATCTAGTGTTGGCAATTGGCACACGTTTATCCGAAGTTACAACACAGGATTATAGCATTTTAAACCCAAAACAGAAATTGGTTCATATTGATATTGACGAGGAGACACTCGGTAAGGTGTATTGTCCACATGTTGGTATTGTTGCTGATGCGAGAGAGGCACTAGAGGAATTGCTTGAGATGAAGGTCAAAAGAAACTGGTCTAAATGGGCAAATGAGAGGCATGAAATTTATAAACATGCAGGTGTCAGAGTGGATGAAGTGAAGGAGCATAGTGTAGATAATAAAGAAATCATTCGCATTCTACAAGAAATACTTCCAGAAGATGCAATTATTACAAATGATGCCGGTAATTTTGCAAGCTGGTTACACAATTTTTATTCCTTTAAACGTTCCAAAACATATATTGGTCCAACATCTGGTGCGATGGGATATGGTTTTCCAGCGGCTGTAGGTGCCAAACTGGCAAAGCCGGATAAAACAGTAGTTTCATTATCAGGTGATGGTGGTTTTATGATGACGGCACAAGAGTTAGAAACGGCAGTCCGTTACAATATTCCGGTTATCGCACTTGTATTTAACAATAGTATGTATGGAACGATTCGTATGCATCAAGAAATGCATTATCCAAAGAGAGTTATCGGCACTGAGTTAAGTGATGTGAATTTTTCATCTCTCGGGACTGCCCTGGGTGCGCAAGGTTTTAGAGTAACCACGCACAAAGAATTTAAATACTCCCTTGAGCGTGCACTTCTTTCTAAAGGAGTAACACTTATTGAAATCATGACAAACCCTCAGCAGATTTCTGTACAATCGACCATTGACTCTATCAGAGAAAAGTCGATGCAAAAAGCATAGAAAGCCAAAATAATTACTCTTGTATATAGAAACGATTTCTGTTGGGGAAACCCTCTGGATCTTAGATATATTGATAATTTAAAGATAATAAAACTCCTTAGTTTTCACCTAGAGTCCTTAATTCTTCCACCTCAAAAATGTAAAAGCCGGTTTTCCCCTGAAGGGTAGCTGGCTTTTAATCCAAATCTTGTATTATCGATATATATCCTCACCATTTACTTTAAGTCTTGCTAAAAGGTATGAAACTATAAAAATTCAAAAATTATTTTAATGCTTAAGAAGCTGGAAATGAAGCTGATGAAACCATATTCAAGAGTCCGAAAAAATGTGGATATAAGGATAGCTTCTTATATGTTGAGTTTCAGTCCGAATTACACTGAACAAGAATGAACTACTATCTTCATTCAATTTAATATAGGGGGGATTTAATGTTTCAACTATGGAGTTGGTATAAAGAGAAATCATTTATATTAAAAATCACGACTGGCTTTATTCTCGGTGTCATTATTGGATTAATATTCGGTCAGTCGGCCGGTGTATTGGAACCTTTTGGGACGCTTTTCCTTAAGCTTCTTAAAATGATTGTTGTACCACTTATTTTGTTAACTTTAATCGTATCCGTTAACAATTCCAACCCGAAAGAGCTGGGCAGGATTGGCGGAAAAATATTCCCCTATTATTTGTTGACAACAGCTTTTGCACTGATGTTGGGTATCTGGATCGCAAAACTGGTTAAACCAGGGATAGGGTTAAATATGCCAGGAGATGCAGATTTTGAAGTTCCCGATGCCCCATCAGCGTTAGATGTTTTACTTAATATTGTACCGTCGAATATTTTTCAGTCGCTAGCTAATGGTGATATTTTGAGTGTAGTGTTTCTAGCGCTTGTGGTTGGTTTTTCGATTTCATTCATGAGGCATTCCAAGGAGAACGGAATGAGAGACAAAGGTGAGTTGTTATTAAACTTTTCAGCAGCTGGAAGTGAAGTAACATTCCGAATTTTAAATGGTATTCTTCAATATGCTCCGATTGGGGTGTTAGGCATTACGGCTACTTCTATCGGAAATCAAGGGTTCGAAACACTGCTATCTTTAGGGAAATACGTCGCTGCTTCTTTTCTCGGTGTCGGTATTCAAATGTTTATTATTTTTCCACTAATTTTGTTGGTGTTTAAAGTGCCTGTCCTGCAATTTTTTAAAAATATTAGCGAAGCTATAATAACTGCTTTCGTCACGTGCAGTAGCCTTGGCACTCTTCCTGTTACTCTCAAAGCGGCCAAAAAAGCCAAAATTAGCGATCGGGTAGCAAATTTTACCTTGCCCGTTGGCGCAACTATTAACATGAACGGCTCAGCCATTCATTTTGGTGTAGGCGTTGTATTTGCCGCAGATATAGTCGGTTACGATTTAAGCCTTGGGATGATCATTGGCATCATTTTAACAGGAACACTCGCTGCCGTTGGAACGGCTGGCGTACCTGGAGCCGGGCTGATCGGCATGTCCATCGTCTTTACGCAGGCTGGCCTTCCCATTGAGATTGTCGGTCTGACAGCAGGAGTGAACGTTCTGACGGATATGGTCTTTACAACATGTAACGTCACCGGTGATATCGTGGGGGCAGCCGTTGTTGATAAGAGCGAGAAGAAGCATAGCGACTATAATGAGCCCTTAGTAGATATTACGGCCCAAACGATGACAAAATAGTTCATATAATAAAAAACCAATGTCCAGGCAGTAAAGGTTAGCTTTTTGATGGTTGACATTTTTTAATAGAAAGGAATAATTTTTTCGCCGAAAATAATAAGCTAAGGTACCCGAAAAAAGGACCGTGTTTTCTTAAAAGGGGGATCTGATATAAAATAGCAAAACGATTAACCTACAATAGAAAGCGGTTTCAAAAATACTCTTGACAGAAAACTTAAGTTCACATATGATTGAGTTATCATAAAACGGACAACAAAATAGCATGACCAATTGGGTATGTGACTAAGCGAATCCCCACAAAAGTCGACAGATAGCTGTCGATTCTTTGTGGGGATTTTTTGTTCGTTCATTATATAGAAATGGGGAGATTACATGCCAAAAACAAGGAGAATGGCAAACATATTTGCAGAGGATGGGAAGTCAATCACACTAGCGCTTGATGGCTTTTACTTTTCGACGAATACCAGAGGCATTGATGGTACTATTGCCGAATTACCAAAGATGATTGAAAATGGTCTTGATGCAGTACTTGTCACGTATGGTATGGCAAAGACTTACACAAATTCATTTGCAAATTTGGGCATGCTTGTCCGCGCTGATTTATCGACGGGAGTGTTCGATTCGAGTGTACCCAATACAACTGGTTTGATAACCGTTGAGGATGCACTAAAGCTTGGTGCAGACGGCATTATCTCAATGACTTTTCCTGGTGCAGCAAACGAAGCAACCTCACATCAAATTGCCTGGAATATAGCCCGTGATGCCGATCAATGGAACATGCCATTTATGTGTGAGACATTGCCTTTTGGATACGCGGTTACGAATGAGGATTCCAATATTCCGGAAGTGATAGCCACTGGGGCACGCCTTGGTACAGAGCTTGGTGCTGATATTATCAAAACACGCTTTTCAGGGGAAGCAGGTGATGCAGAAATAATAAAGATGGCTCAAAGGCCTGTTCTTGCTTTGGGAGGACCAAAAACTGAACATATTCTAGACTATTTCAAGTTTGTAAAACACTGTATGGATGTCGGTGCAAAAGGGGTAGCTGTTGGTCGCAACATTACGCAAAATGAAAAGCCAGCAGGTGTCGTAGCCGCGCTGAATGTAATCATTCACGGGAATGGTACAGTAGAGGAAGCGTATGAAACATACAGAGCGTATTGAAACCATGCTACACATACAATGTGTAAGAACATGACTTGACACTTTTTTAGTAACATTTTACAATTGGGTGTTGTAAGCGCTAAATTAAAGGGTGGTCGAGATGTTTTCAGATCAGACTGTTATTCCATCAACAAGACAATTAAAAGATTTGGACAGTGCGCTCTCAAGTAAGTCGGAGTACGTATTGCTATCGGAAGCACATATCGGGAATTTAAAGGAATTGACGAAACGGTGTCATCAAGCAGGGAAGAAAGTGTTAGTCCACTTAGATTTGATTGAAGGATTAACGAAGGATGCAAAGGGTGTCAAGTGGTTAAAGGAAATGTTCAAGGTCGATGGGGTCATTTCGCCGAACCAACGTGTATTGAACACAGCTATGAAGCTTGATTTACTGGCAATTTACCGAGTTTTCCTACTTGATTCTCGTTCACTAGAACAAGCTTTGAAATCTTTAGAGAATAGTAACTTTGATGGAGTTGAGGTTTTACCTGGTCCGTTCGCGATTCATTATGTTGACCAAATTCAGTCAATAATACCAAACACTCATTTACTTGCAGGTGGTTTCCTTGATTCAAAAGATAAGATTGAAACCGTCTTTCGCGCCGGATTTTCAGCTGTGACGACGAGTCAAAAAGAACTTTGGTAAACAAATACAACAAAATAGCATGAATGGGTATAAAATCATGGAGAGTCCCCACAAAGTTGACAGAGTTTAAGCTGTCGTTCTTTGTGGTTTTTTTGTTTTAAAAAGAAGGAAAAAGGGGGAGTTTGCATGGAAATGATTAATTGGGTTATCAATTTAGGTCCTTCGGTGATGATGCCGATAATATTTTTTATCATGGCGCTCTGTTTTCGAGTGACAATTGGCCGTGCCTTTAAAGCAGCCATGCTTGTAGGTATTGGATTTGTCGGTATTAGCTTAATTATCACACTTCTTCTTGAAAGCATGGGACCAGCTGCTGAAGCGATGGTTTCCCGATTTGATTTGCAACTGACAGTCATTGACCCTGGATGGCCTGTAGCAGCGGCGATAGGCTGGGGGACGCCTATCGTACCATTTGCCGTAGCGGGAATCATTCTTATAAATATCATCCTACTATTCTTTAAAGTAACAAAAACTGTTAATATTGATATATTTAATTTCTGGGTCTTCATGGTTACAGGTGCACTTATTTATAGTATGACAAATAGTATATGGATTGCGACCTTAGCAGCACTGATTCATTTTGTCATTGTCTTGATTATTGGTGATTTGACTGCTCCACGCATTCAGTCTGACTTTCACTTAAAGGGTGTATCGTTTCCACATGGGACGACCGCGGTGTTTGTTCCGTTCGGGATAGCCATCAACTGGATCATTGAACGCATTCCATGGTTGCGCGATGTTAAGGCGGACCCTGAATCCATTACAAAGAAGTTTGGTGTGTTCGGCGAACCTTTAACACTAGGGGCAATTATCGGCGTCTTGCTTGGAATTCTTGCCGGCTTTGACGTTGGCTCAGTGATGACGCTCGGGGTGACCGTCGGTGCGGTGATGGTACTTTTACCTAAAATGGTTGACGTCCTTGTCGAAGGATTATCGATTATCCGCGAAGCAGCGGAAGCGTTCTTGAAGAGAAGGTTTCCGAACCGTGAATTTTACATAGCAATGGATACAGCGCTACTCATTGCTCATCCGGCAGTTCTGGCAACTGGACTTTTAATGATACCAACTGCGCTTGTACTCGCAGTAATCCTTCCAGGTAATCGTTTATTGCCATTCACTGATTTGGCATCGCTTTCATTTCTATTTGCGATGTGTTCACCATTCCTGAAACATAATATGGTCCGCCTTTATATTACTGGAATCGTCATCATGACTATGGTTCTCTATATTGGGACGGATATCTCGGGCGCATTTACAGAAGCTGCAAAATTGGCTAATGTCTCCTTACCAGACAATATTAGCAACACTACTGAACTCGCTAACTTAGTCGGTGGAGCTTCGACTCCGCTTGGATGGTTATTGATTAAAATCGCGTCATTCTTTGCATAGGGAGGAACGATAATGGAGAATTATTTACTGGGAATTGATAATGGTGGCACAGTCACAAAAGCAGCCTTATACACACTATCTGGAAAAGAAGTGGAGATTGCCTCGCAAAAAACAAAAATGATAATGCCGAAGCCATTTCATACGGAAAGAGATATCGATGAGCTATGGGAAGCAAACGTCAAGGTAATTAAAGAAGTGTTAAGGAAATCGGCAATAGATGCAGGGCAAATTGTTGGTATATCCATTACCGGTCACGGAAACGGTCTTTATTTAGCGACAAAAGACGGAGGATCACCTTATAACGGAATCATCTCTACTGATAATCGGGCGAAGAAGTATATAGATGAATGGTATGCAGATCCTCGCTTCGAGACTGAAGTACTTCCAAAAACTATGCAATCCGTTTGGGCGGGTCAGCCAGTAGCATTGCTAGCTTGGTTGCAAGAACATGAGCAAGCAGTAATTGATCAGACAGATTATATATTCATGGTTAAGGATTTTCTGCGCTTTAAATTGACAGGAGAAGCATACTTAGAGTTGACCGATATTTCTGGCACGAGCCTATTGAATGTTAGAGATCAATGTTTTGATGAGCAATTGCTCGACTTCTTCGGGTTACAAAAGATTCTGCCGAAGCTTCCCCCACTTAAACAATCAACGGATGTGTGCGGCTACATTACAAAAGAAGCTGCGGAAGCAACTGGGCTAAAAGAAGGAACTCCGCTTGCTGGAGGGCTTTTCGACATTGCCGCGTCAGCCATTGCATCCGGTCTTGTGGAAGAAAATAAGCTATGTATCGTTGCTGGAACATGGAGCATTAATGAGTACATCACAAAAAAGCCAGTCATTGATAAAGATTTGTTCATGACGTCAATTTACTGTTTGCCTGAATATTGGCTCACAACTGAAGCGAGTCCGACATCAGCTAGCAATCTTGAATGGTTTATTGATAAGTTCATGGTCGGAGAAAAGCTTGAGTATGAGAAACAAGGGAGGTCTGTGTATGATCTTTGCAATGAAATGGTGGATTCAACTGGGCCGGAGGACAGTAATTTGCTTTTTTTCCCTTTCTTGTTCGGGTCGAACACGGTACCAAATGCCACTTCTTGTTTTATTGGCATGAATAGTTGGCATAAGCAGGAGCATTTCGTTCGGGCCGTATACGAGGGAATCGTGTTTGGTCATATGCATCATATTGAGCGTCTGCTTAAATATGGCGATAAACCAGTCTCCTCACGCATTGCCGGGGGAGTAACAAAATCAGATGTATGGCTTCAAATATTTGCGGATTCCCTGCAAATCCCTCTTGAAATTGTTGAAGTAAAAGAACACGGTACACTGGGAACAGTAATGTGTGCCGCTGTAATGAATGGACACTATGGTTCTATTAAAGAAGCGTCTATTAAAATGGTGAATGTTGAGCGTATTATTAAACCGAATCTTGATAAAGCAAAAGTATATGCTGAAAAGTACAATCGGTATAAAGAAACCCTGAAACACATGGAGAAAATATGGAAGGTAGGTATTTAATACTATGGATTTAGGTATTCAAGGAAAAACGGCAATTATCACTGGCGGATCAAGAGGGGTAGGTCGTGAAATCGCCCTCGCCTTAGCTTATGAAGGTGCTAACATCGTCTTAACGTACCAAGGCAATCAAACAAAAGCACAAGAAGTGGTTGAGGAGATTAAGTCGCTCGGATGCGAAGCAGTCTCCTTTCAAGTAAACTTGGCCCACGCCGATACAGCTGTTGAGCTAATTCATAAGAGCATCGAGCATTTTGGTGAAGTGGATTTGCTTATTAATAATGCCGGGGTGTGGCCAACGAGCTATGTAAAAGATATGAGCTTAGCGGAATGGAATGAAACGATTGAAATCAATTTGACTAGCGTTTTTCTAACGTGTCAAACTTTTGCCAATCATTGCCTTGAAAGAAACAAACCTGGAAAAATTTTAAACATCACGTCGCAAGCTGCTTTTCATGGGTCGACGACTGGTCACGCTCATTACGCCGCAAGCAAGGCGGGGATGGTCGGGTTTACGATTTCACTCGCTCGTGAACTTGCCAAGAATGCTATAAATGTCAATAACCTTGCATTAGGTATTGTTGAGACCGACATGATCAGAGAATCACTTGAGAAGAATGAAGACTATTACGTCAATCGTATTCCACTTGGTCGGGTTGCTACAGCGAAAGAAATCGCTGACATTGCTAGCTTCCTAGTTTCTGAAAAAGCAAACTACCTTACTGGAGCGACGCTAGATGCCACAGGCGGTATGTTAATGCGCTAAAAGTATAAAAAATGATGGATAAGGAGTGTTAAATGGTGAAATGCTTAGCGATTGCAGATTTATTTATTACAAAAGATATGATGATACAGGGCTTAAAAAAAATGGTTGAAGCTGGAATAGACGTAACTGTCCGTGAATGGACACATGAGAGTTTAGAACAGCTGCAAAATGATAACTTAACTATTGAAAATGGAGGCAGCGAAGTTGTGGAGCTACCCGATTCTTTGCTTGAGGACATCGAGACATTTGATATCGTCATTACGCAATTTGCTCCTATAAACACGAAATTAATCCTTGCCGCTAGTAACTTGAAGTTGATAGGTGTCCTGCGTGGTGGCACGGAAAATGTCAATGAGGCACTGGCGAAAGACAGAAATATTGAAGTCATCAATACACCTGGACGCAACGCCCGTAGCGTCGCTGAATTTACAGTCGGTTTAATTCTATCAGAAATTCGTAACATAGCCCGTTCACACGCCTCTTTAAAACAAGGCAAATGGCGCAAAGACTTTCCTAACGGAGCTTTCGTCCCGGAACTCGAAGAAAGAACGATCGGTCTAATAGGATTTGGAAACATCGGACAACTCGTAGGACGTTTCTTAAGCGGATTCGATGCACGAATCATATACTACGATCCGTATTATAAAGGTCAAAACAACTTCGAACAAGTTGATCTTAACACATTACTTGCACAGTCTGACGTCGTTTCGATGCATGGACGACTAACTGAAGAGACAAAAAATATGATCTGTTACGAGCACTTCCAACAAATGAAGGACACAGCTATAATTGTCAATACGGCGAGGTCAGGCCTCATTAAGGAAGACGATCTCATTCAAGCATTACAAAATAATGAAATCGCAGGAGCAGCCATTGACACCTTTGATCATGAGCCTTTAGGAGACAACAGTCCATTCCTTCAACTTGACAATGTGACAATCACGTCGCATATGGCTGGAAGTACAAATGATGCCTTTCGAAACACGCCGAAAAAATTGGCGGAACGGCTGTTGGAGTGGAATAAGAAAAAATCATGACCCTTTATAAGAAAGAACCCCGGTAATTTTATGTGATTCCCCCATAGTAGACAGAAAGAAGAAAGCACACTAATCTGTCTGTTATACAGGGGATTTTTCTATGGGTAAAGTTAAGAAAACGTTTGATAAATCTTTTTTAAAACAGGTCGTTGATTTACACCTTAAAAAAGGAGATTCAAAGGAAGTAAAATGGGGGAATTATCTCGATACAATAGCAGGTTAATGGAATTTCACCTCAAAATAGTTGGTAATTCACTTTATAACGTGGCTTTGAAATAAAGCTTGATTGAAAATATTGGAAGAGCCTGCATTTTACAGAAAACTGAAAAGAATCCATTTTGAAAAAGATAAATCAAAATGGATTCTTTCCTTGTGATTTTGTAATTAGTTTTTATATTAATGTGCCGAAGTTAGACAGAATCTTCTGCTAGCTTTCAGCACTGTTGATTCACTTTTAATAATCACTCAGTCGTTTCATACTAAAAAAGTGCAACTATTTTTTTAGTATTCCAGTACTATCAAGAAATACGATGATAATTACTAAAGGAATAATGAACCTCAATATAATAAACCAAATATTAAATGCAGTTGCCCCTAAACGAGAATGTTGTAAGAGTTCCTCACGTAATGTGCTTTTCTTAATCTTAAGTGGTACGAAAATAGAGATTAAAAAACACGCCTAGTGGCATTAAAATAAACTAACTAAATAATCGGCTGAATCAAATAAATTCTTCGAGAAGATTAAAATATCAGCAAACGCACTATAGGATAATGAAGAGGGAATTCCTACTGCAAAAATTAAAACACCAATAATAAATGCATATTTTGTTCGCTTCTCCACTTTCCCTTTAATTAGAGATGCGACAATTATTTCTAACATAGAAAAAGCCGAAGTTAATGTGGCAAATAAAAATAGTGCTAAAAAACCTAATAAGAAAACTTCTCCAAAAACAATTTGATCAAACACAGCAGGCAGTACAACAAACAACAAACCAGGCCCTTCAGCTGGTTCTAAACCTAGTGAAAATACAGCTGGAAAGATTGCTAATCCTGCTAATAAAGCAATGAATAAATTCATTGTAACGATTGAAATAGCCGGTTGAATTAAGTTTTCTTTTTTTGAAAGATATGAACTTTAAGCACCATTACTGATACGCCGACACTTAAGGAGAAGAAAGCTTGACCTATAGCATACAGAATACTTTGAGATGAAATATTCGAGAAATCAGGTGCTAGAAAGAACTTCACACCTTCCATAGCGTTATCGAGTGTTAGTGAGCGAATGATTAGAACAAAAAATAGGATAAATAAAGCGGGCATCAAAACTTTATTTACTTTTTCAATGCCATTTTGAATCCCTGTTGCTACAACTAAAACTGCAATCGCCAAAAATGCAAATTGAGCTACAATCACCAAGATAGGATTTCCTATCGTCCCGTTAAAGACCGATCCATAATCTGCGCCCTCACTAATTATTCCGCCAAATAAACCTTTTACAAAATAGATAACAATCCAACCACCAATTACACTATAAAAAGACAATAAAAGAAAACAAGTAAATACCCCTAACTTTCCAATCCAATGCCAATTACTATTAGGAGCCAAACTGCGATAAGCACTAACTGCTTCCTTTTGTGTGCTTCTGCCAATTACAAATCTGCTAATAACAATGGAAAACCTATAAACAATGAAAATAAAATTAATAGAAGAAAGAATGCGCCTCCACCACTTATACCAGTTACATAAGGAAGCTTCCATATTGCGCCTACTCCTATAGCTGATCCTGCTGCTGATAAATTAAAACCAATCTTCGATGACCATTGCTCTGATGTTTGAATGATTATCAATCCAATCTATTTTTATTAGGTCCTGTCCTTTGTAAAACAAAGGAAAAGACAAAACAGCCACGTCTCTATCTACGATAGGGACGTGGCTGTTCACGCGGTACCACCCTAAGGGGCTGTCCCAAAAGTCATTTTCAATGACTTTTGGGACAGCCCCTTTTTATATCTATTTATAACAATTCATACAGGTGCAAAATAACGCCTAAAGTGGTAGCTTGTCTTTATTATTCTGAACATATTGTTCATTTTAAGTGTACATATATTGAGCTTTTGACACTCCTGATATATTAGGAGTGTTTCTTTTCAAATAGGATATTGTATCAGGCATTCTTAATGATACGAGAAACATATTTTTTATTTCATCTCTTTTAAAGGTTTCTATAAATCGTAATACATGATTTGTAAAACATCATTAGCACTGTATGGCTCACGAGGGAATTACTCGGACAAGTCAGCAAGAAAAACTTTCAATATTAATGCTTCTTTTCTTTTGAGCGTAAATATCAACGTCTATCTAAATACCATCTAGTTAAACCCAGTACCCCGATAATCTGTAATCAGGGGCACAGAAAGGTGTAAATGACTCATTTTAATTAAACTTCATATTTATCCATATGAAAACAGTGACAAAATAGCCATTTAAACCATAATCTACAATTGGCTGAACGAGTTATTAAACGTATTAAAAAATGAGTAGCTTTTTTTAATAACTAATGGAGGGCATTAGTGACATAAAAATAACAGAAATGATCGAACTTTTTTATAAAAAACTCCATAACTATTCACAAGAAAAGACTACATTTTGCTCAATCCTTTTTCAAAATGTAGTCTTCGTATTACCTTCCAAATAGGAATTAGCAATCTATTTTTAATCGAACTTTATTCTAAAGCTACACCACTTATGAATACTGATAAATTAGGCTCAGTCTTAAGACTGAGCCTTTGTGGTGTTTTTGAAAGAAAGAAGAATTCATCAATTATCTCGAATTATTCTGTCGACAAAACCTAGTAAACATGGGGGAGTGACAGGCACAGATTTTAAGTTTTTCATCACATGACTAAAGTAATAAGTACCAGTCCTGCGGACACCACGCTAAGGTAAGAAATTATAAAATGTTGGATGTGAATTTTCTGTAAATTGAAATTTACAAAAGCTTAGTGTTGGAATTATGTTTGCTTAAAATTTGTTTTGTATATTCATAGTGTGAAACAAAACAAAAACAAACATATTTAGGGGGAAATCCAAAATGTCTTGGAAACGTTATTGGAAAAAGGGAATAATCGGTGCAATGACTATGTCAATGTTAGCAGCATGTTCAAATAATACTACTAAAGAATCAAGTGCAGGAGAAAAAGAAGATTATAACAAATTGACATTGACACAGATAGAAGACAAGGCAAAAGTAGAAGGCAAAGTTAATTCGGTTGGGATGCCGGATACTTGGGCAAACTGGGTCGAAACTTGGGGTGAATTGGGTGAAAAATATAATGTGCAACATACTGATACAGATATGTCGAGTGCAGAAGAATTAGCAAAATTTGCAGCAGAAAAAAAAGATGCAACAGCTGATATTGGTGATGTTGGAATAGCTTTTGGACCTATTGCAGAGCAACAAGACTTAACGATTCCCTATAAAACGTCTTATTGGGATGACATTCCAGATTGGGCGAAAGATGATAACGGAGACTGGGTAGTTGGCTATACAGGAACGATGGCAATTATTACAGACAAAAATAACGTAAAATCGGCTCCGACTTCTTGGGAAGATATAAAAAATGGTAATTACACAGTTAGTATTGGTGATGCTCTAACAGCAAACCAAGCACAATTTGCTATATTAGCTGCTGCTTATGCTTTCGGTGGAGACGAAAAGAATATTCAGCCGGGTATTGACTTCTTTGCAGAATTAGCGAAACAAGGTCGTTTATCTGCTGGTGAGCCAAGTGTTGCTAATCTAGAAAAAGGTGAAATTGATGTTGCTTTACTTTGGGACTTTAATGCACTAGGTTATCGCAAACAAATTGATGAAGCACGATTTGATGTATTGATTCCAAAAGAGGCATCTGTTACATCTGGTTATGCCACAATCATTAATAAATATTCGAAAAACCCGCATGCTGCTATGTTGACTCGTGAATACATTCTTTCAGATGAGGGTCAAGAAAATTTAGCCAAAGGGTATGCACGTCCAATTCGTGAAAATGTTGAATTATCAGAAGAAGTTCAATCTCTTCTATTGCCGGATAACATGTATAAAAATGCCCAACCAGTTGGCGATCAAAAGGCTTGGGAAGAAACAACGAAACAGATTCCTCAAATGTGGCAAGAGAAGGTGTTAATCCATGTCAAATAATCGCTTAATTATGATCGTTGTAGATGCGTTACGTTATGATACAGCGTGTTCTCATATGGGTTTTATGCAACATCTTGTTGAACAAGGAAAAGTCGCGCGTTATGAAGTGAAATCGGAAGTCCCTTCTTTATCTCGGCCACTATATGAAACGATTTTGACTGGAACGCCACCTTTAGTCCATGGAATTGTTGGCAATGGAGTTGTTCGCTTATCAACACAAGAAAGTCTGTTTCATTTAGCAAGACGTAGCGGGAAGACAACTGCTGCAGCTGCTTACCATTGGGTAAGCGAGCTATATAATCATGCTCCATTTCGTCCTGAATTGGATCGAATTCAATTAGATAAAGATGCACCGATTGAAAATGGTCTGTTCTACTTTGAAGATCATTATCCAGATAACCATTTATTCGCAGAAGCTATGTGGCTCGTTTCAGAAAAGAAACCAGATTTCCTCTATATTCACCCGATGAATGTAGATGATGATGGACATAAATTTACAGGAGATTCTGTTCAATATCGAAATCGCGTTTTAGCAACAGATGCCTTATTGGCACTTTCGTTGCCAGAATGGATGGACCTTGGATACAACATTGTCGTGACAGCCGATCACGGAATGACAAGTGATGGAAATCATGGTGGGAATACGACTAATGATCGGCATGTTCCGTTATTTATTGCTTCGAATAAAGTGAAGCCGGTTGTACAGGATCAAATTATCCCACAGTTACAAGTGGCGCCACTTGCTTGCCATTTACTCGGAATCGATCCATCAGAAGCGATGGTCCCTCTCATCATACCTGGGGTCTAGTCAATAAAATAAAGGGAGACATCATGATTATGAATCGAAATAAAAGAGTACTTCTCATACTAGTCCCGTTCGCTTTGTTGATGACGTTCTTTTTTCTCGTACCACTCATTTACATGTTGATGAGTAGTTTTTCAAATAGTGAAGGGTTTACTTTAGAACATTATCAAGAAGTGTTAACAAGTTCTTATATTTTACAAGGGTTTAAAAACAGTTTAGCTTTGTCAGTCGTTTCAGCATTCGTCGCGTTAGTCGCTTCATTGTTAGGTGTGTATTCGATGACTTATTTTCCTGAACCGGTCCGTGAACGGTTATTGATTTTGTCCAATTTGACCTCTAATTTTGCGGGTGTACCACTCGCTTTTGCATTTATCGTCTTACTTGGAAATAGCGGGATCTTTACATTAGCGCTTGATTCTTTCGGTTGGGATTTATCTTTTTCTCTTTATAGTTGGTCAGGGCTTTTGCTCATTTATGTTTACTTTCAACTCCCGCTCTCAATCATGCTTTTATATCCGATTTATTACGGTATTCAGCAACAATGGAAAGATGCAGCTGCGTTATTAGGAGCTTCTAAATTTACATTTTGGAAAAAAATCGGACTGCCTATTTTATTTCCCGGTATTGCGGGCACGTTCACTATATTGTTCGCTAATGCGATAGGTGCATATGCATCTGCTTACGCATTAACAGGGAGTAATTTTAACTTGGCGGCAATTCGTATCGGTGCACTCATTTCAGGGGATATTTTTGCTCAACCAGAATTGGCGAGTGCCATTGCCGTTTTACTTGGTGTAATCATGATTATCGGGATGTTACTTAGTGAATGGCTCACCAAGAAAACGAGAAAGGGTTTGTCGGAACGATGAAAAAATTTACAATCGTCATGCTCATTCTGATCGGTGTATATTTAGCCCTACCAATTCTAGCGACCGCTTTGTATGCATTTTCAACGGAATGGAATAAAACCATTTTACCAGAAGGATTAACGTTGGAATGGATTAATATGTTATTTCAAGATACAAGATTTATGGAAGCATTCGGACGATCTGTTCTTCTTTCAGGTAGTGCAGTTTTCATTTCTATATTGTTTATTGTGCCGGCGATTTTCGTGATTGTATTATACTTTCCATCGTTAGAAAAGTGGTTTCAGGCAAGTGTTGTGATGGTGTATGCTTTCCCTGGTGTTATTTTAGCAGTTGGTTTAATTCGGTTTTATTCAGGAACTAGTTTACCGATGATCCTCGCTGTGATTGGGGTTTATGTCATTAGCGTGCTTCCATATATGTACCAAGGAACACGAAATAGCTTGCGGAATGTTCAAGGCCGTCAATTAATGGATGCGGCGGAATTACTAGGAGCTTCAAAAATGGAAGCTTTTCGTAAAGTGTTGCTTCCATCGGTTTATCCTGGATTATTTGTTTCAGCGTTATTATCATTCTCTGTTTTATTTGGCGAATTTGTTTTGATAAACCTCGTTGTAGGTTCTCGATTTGAAACAGTTCAAATTTATTTAATGTCAAAATTAAGTACAAGTGGTCATGTTGCGAGTGCAATTGTGTTCGTATACATCGTGTTGATGGGGATTTTGACGCTAGTAATGGCGACATTAACTAAAAGATCGAAAGGAATGACACGCACATGAGTTACGTAGTGTTAAAAGACGTTTATAAACAGTATCAAGATACAAAAGTTCTTTCTGGAATTGATATGAACATTAGAGATGGCGAGTTTGTCACGTTACTTGGACCAAGTGGTTGTGGGAAAAGTACTATCTTACGCATATTATCTGGACTAACAGATGCGACTGACGGTCAGGTGATGATTGATGGGAAAGATATGAAGAAAGTTCCGCCTAAAAACCGTAGAGTGGGTATGGTATTTCAATCATACGCATTATTTCCGAATATGACCGTATATGAAAATGTTGCGTTTGGATTAAAGATGCTCAAAAAAACAGAAACTGAAGTGGGAGAGCTAGTAGGGAAAATGTTAAACCTCGTTGGATTACAAGAGAAGAAAGGAGCGTATCAACATGAACTTTCCGGTGGTCAACAGCAACGTGTCGCGCTTGCTCGTTCGCTCGTCGTTCGTCCGAAAGTATTATTGCTTGATGAACCTTTAAGTGCGCTTGACGCTCAAATTCGTAAACATCTACAAGTCGAACTTCGGGCGATTCAACGTGAACTGGATATGACGATGATTCTTGTTACACATGACCAAGAAGAAGCCATGTCTGTTTCCGATCGTATTTTTGTCATGAATAATGGAAAAATTGCACAAGAAGGAACACCATCTGAAATCTACACACATCCTAAAACCGAATTTGTTGCCAATTTTATAGGACGATACAATGTTTTTTCAAAAGAGCAGCTAGGCAAAATAATTGGGAAAAATATAGATTTTTCCGCAGGTAAATATGCGATACGTCCAGAATCTATTCATTTACAAGCTCAGGTCTCCTCTTACAAATTAAGTGCAATTGCTGGCGATTCTAATATGAATGGAAATGTGATTCGTACAAATTTTCATGCGGACGATATGCAATTTACGACTGAACAATTGCATCATCGTGCCTCTACATTTGAAAAAGGTACGGAATATCAATTATTCGTAGAACCAGAGGATGTAATCGCCTTATCATGAATCAATTAAAGGAAGAACGCCATCGTTTAATTATTCAATGGGTGAATGAGGAGAAACGCGTATCAGTTGCACAAATGGCAAATAAGTTTTCTGTTACACCAGAAACGATTCGTCGAGACTTGACCGAGTTAGAAGAACTGGAACAGATAACTCGAGTGCACGGAGGAGCAGTTCTATATACAACATTAGAAAAAGAACAAGCTTACTTACGGAAACTCGATATCAATCGTGCAGAAAAAGAACAAATTGCATTCGAAGCGATATCACGTATTGAAGATGGTGATACGATTGCGATTGATGTTGGAACGACCACATTTCATATCGCTGATTTAATTCAAAATGTTCAAAATTTGACTGTTGTGACAAATTCAATTGCAGCAGCAGATCGCTTTAACCAAGCAATTGAAGAGAAGCGTGTGACGGGCAAGATTATTTTGTTAGGTGGTTTTACAAACCCTGCTCAATCCTCTGTCTCGGGTGCAATGACGTTGGAATGGTTAAGTCATATGCATATGGATAAAGCGTTTATATCCTGCGGTGGAATTGTTGCAGATACAATCTATGATTATGATTTAGATGAGTCACTTGTTTCAGCTAAAATGATGGCAAGAAGCAAGAAGAATATTTTACTTGTAGATTCATCAAAAATAGGTATTCCGTCTTTCTTTTCATTTGGTGATGCAAGCCATTTTGATGAAGTGATTAGTAATCAGCCTTGTCCGAAAGAATGGAAAAAATGGTATACAAGTTGGATAATAGCAAAAAGGAGTCGATCAGAATGCTAATCGATTATCATGTACATTTAGAAGAAGGCCCGTATTCTTTTAATTGGCTTGAACGTACGGCGAAAGCCCTTGGATCTTTTCAGTTAAATGAAGTGCAAGATTACGGCTCGAAAGAAAAAATTGAGAATCAAGTGAATCAGTTGCAAAAACGACTGAATGGTGGTTGTTACGGCGAAGAGTGGATTGATTTATATTTAAAAAAAGCGAAACAAATTGGATTGAAAGAAGTAGGTATTGTCGATCATTTGTATCGTTTTAAAGAAACGAAAAATTATTTTGAAAAGGCGTTAAATCTCGATCCGAACGATTCAATTGGTGAATTACAATCGTATTGGATAAAAAATGTTATGACTGAAAAGATGGATGAGTTCGTTGAAGCGATTGTAGCAGCAAAAAAACGCTGGGAAAAAGAAGGTGTCTCATTAAAGTTAGGAATTGAAGCGGATTATTTTGTTGGGCAAGAACAGGAGCTAGAAGAACTCTTAGAAGGAAAACCGTGGGACTATGTAATTGGTTCTATTCATTATGTGGATGGCTGGGGATTTGATAACCCACAAACCGCATCTCACTTTGAAAAATATGTTTTAGAAGAGCTATACACTCGTTTTTATGAAACAGTTGAAAAAATGATCCGTTCAAACATGTTTGATTTTGTTGCACATTTAGATAATTTAAAAGTATTTAATTTCAAAGTAAACAATGAATCTTTTAATCAAAAATGGTATGAACGCATTGCTGTTGCATTAAAGGAAACGAATACCGCCACAGAAGTAAATGCGGGTTTATACTATCGCTATCCGGCCAAAGAAATGTGCCCATCCATTGATTTTCTATCGACAATTGTTAACCAAGGTATACCGATTACCCTTTCTTCTGATTCACACTATCCAGATGACCTTGGAAAATATGTTGCAGAGAACAAGAAAATGTTGCAGCAATTAGGCGCCTCACATCTAGCAACCTTCCATCAAAGAGAAAGAAACTTAGTACAGATCGGGTAAAATGGGTCTTTTTTTGAGAACCTCCGCCCCTTAAAAGTAAGAGCACGAATTGAAGATCCAGCGACTTTAGCTACAAATTGTAACGGCCAAATATACGTGGCCGATAACAGTGTTCTTCCAACACAAGCTGCTGTTAGGCCAACCTAAAGGGGTACGTTAGTTGCCTAAGGATGAAACAGATACTTTTTATTACGACACATCTGCTTTTGTTTTAGAAAATGACAATGAATTACTTGAGGTAATCCAATTTATTAAAGAACATTAATGATAAAAATACAAATTTATAATATTAAATTAACATTTTTTTATTTTAATAGAGTAGAGTAATAAAACGATAGCAAGGAGATGTTTAATTTTGAGTAAAAATCTTTTTTCTAAGAAAAGAACTGCAATGGCACTCGCACTTGCATTAACTATACCAGCAATAATGCCTGCAGCAGCTGCTACTACAGATGATGTCAAAATTGATGCAGTTAAATTTAATAATATGGCTGCTCCAACTACTATTGAACAGATGGTTAAGACATACACAAATGCATCTGTGGAAGTGAAATATAGTGATGGAAAGATAAAAACATTCCCTTTATCATATAAAAGGTTATTCAAATCCGAGGATAAAGTAGCTACTGTAAAAGGTGAAAAAGTTGCGGCAGGTACACCGATTGACGTTAACGGTAATCCTATTGTAGATAATAGTATTCCTGGAGATCCACAATATTTTGTTTCGGATGCTCCGGATTCTAACAGCTTATTAAACCCAATTAAGGGCCAACTATACATGGTAACACATTATGAATATGACACTATTGATGCAGCTGGAAAATCAGCGTATGGCCTGGTACCAGCTTCCATGTCCTTAACACATTTGGGGCAAGATTCGAAAACAGGGGAGCTTCAACCCAAGGAAGTAAAGAAAATCGACTTCTCAGATGTGAACGGACTTTGGATTCCATGTAATGGGTCTACCTCCCCATGGAACACACATTTAGGATCTGAAGAGTATGAACCTGATGCACGCAGTTTTGAAACTGACCCTGCTTCAAGTGCAAGAACCTGGACTGAAAGCTTTGCACAGCTATACTTTGGTGATAAGTCAAAAGCTAACCCTTATTTCTATGGATATATCCCTGAAATCCATGTGAAGAAAGATGGAAAAACAAAAGTTGAGAAGCATTACAGTGCGGGCCGATTCTCTCATGAAGTCATGAAAATGATGCCTGATAACAGAACTGCATTCTTTGGAGATGATGGTTCCAACACCACAATGTTTATGTATGTAGCAGATAAAGCAGCAAACCTATCTGCCGGTACATTATACGCAGCTAAATTCCACCAAACAGGTGTTGAAAACGGTGGTTCTGGTAACCTTGAATGGATTAAACTTGGACATTCTACTGATAATGAAGTTAAGCATTTAATCGACAAAGGTATCAAGTTCAGCGATATTTTTGAAACCTCTGAAACACCAAAAGAAGGCTTTAAAGCAGTTAAACAATATTCAGCCGGTGGCAAAGTAGAATACTTGAAACTTAAACCTGGGAAGGAAAAAGCAGCCGCGTTCCTTGAGTCTCGCCGCTACGCAGCGTATATAGGAGCTACTTCAGAATTTAATAAGATGGAAGGTATCACATTAAACGAGAAAGACAAAAAAGTATATTTGGCTGTTTCAGATTTAAGCGGTGGGATGGAAAAAGATAAAACTGGAAAAGATCCAGTAGATGATATTCAGTTGCCAAAAAGTAAATCAGGTGTAACATACCAGCTGGATTTAAAACCAGGCCAAAAGGATAACAGTGGCAAGAGTATTGCAAGTGACTATGTAGCGTCATCCATGTCTGGATTGCTAGTAGGTGAAGACCTTCCAGTTGCGGATTCTTATGGAAACACTGCTAACGTCGATAAAGTAGCAGGTCCGGATAACTTGAGTTATTCCGAAGCGATGAGAACACTTTTCATTGGTGAAGACACTAGCAAGCACACAAATAACTTTGTATGGGCTTATAATCTCGACACTAAAAAGTTATCACGTGTGTTATCTACTCCAGCCGGTGCTGAATCAACTGGTTTATTTGCAGCAGATGACCGTAACGGCTTCTCTTACATCATGAGTAACTTCCAGCATCCTGGTGATGAATTAGATACGAAGGACATTACTGCTGTGAATAAAGATGAGCTTACAAAAGCTATTGATAAAGAAATTGGTATTAATAAAACTGGCGGTGTAGGGTATATCTCTGGACTTCCATCTCTTGTTTCAAAATCGGGCGTACAAGATAGTAAAGATCACAAAGACCACCACGGCAAGGAAGATAAAAGGAAATAAATTTTAATAGAAATAAATCAGCCCATGTTTATAAAACGGAGCCTACCTTTTTGAACTATACCCCGGATAACGGATACACATAAAAAAGTGTTCCTTATGGGGCTGTTGACAATCTAATAGGAATTTCTTAAACCTGTATAGAATTTATTCTATGCAGGTTTTTTATTGGAGGGATTTCTATGATGAGACGCAATGATGAGTACCAAAGCAAAATGGAGTTTATTGATTTAAACGATTTTGTTCCTGCTAATCATATTCTCCGCTTAATATTGGAGAGAATTGACTTCTCTTTTATATACGTTAAAATGGAAAGTTTTTATTCGAAACGGGGCCGGAAGTCTTTGGACCCCGTCCTCCTTTTCAAGATGTTGCTTATCGGCTATCTTTTTAATATTGACTCAGAACGCGAACTTGAACAGGAGGTTCATTTAAATCTTGTTCACGAGTAAAAGGGGTGAATTCACGAGTAAAGAGCGTAAACTCACGAGTAAAAGGCGTAAACTCACGAGTAAAAGGCTTGAATTCACGAGTAAAAGGCATAAATTCACGAATAAATGACTAAACTCGCGGTTAATGGCGTGAAATTACGAGTAAAGAGCAGAAATTCACGAGTAAAAGGATTGAATATCGATGGTTTTTAGGACTTGATCTAACTGATCGAATTCCCGACCACTCTACTTTTAGTCAAAATCTTCGAAGACGGTTCAAAGACAGTGCCGTATTCCAAGAAATCTTCGATCACATTGTTTCACTATGCATTGAAAAAGGATTGGTCACTGGGGAAACCATTGTGACAGATTCTACCCATATAAAAGCCAGTGCTTCTAAAAATCAGGTGAAAAAGGTTGAGAAGACTCCTTCCCAGTATTTAAATACTCTTGAAGAAGAGGCTGAGAAGCTTGAAAAAGAACTGCAGGAGAAAAGAGCAAACGTTGGCCTTAAACTTAAAACGAATGATAAAAGTAATGAACTAGCTACAAAGATATGAAGAAGAATAATAAATAAACAAGCAATTAACGATAAAAATCAAAATGGGGAAGGAGCAAAAGCTCTTCCCCATTTTGTCAACAGCCCCCTTATTCGGGGTTTTTTATGTTTCAATAGATGATACGAAAATATAAATAAGTTACTAAATATTACAGGTGTAGTTAGATTTATAACAAGATTCGGAAGAATACTAATTAATATCAACATTACAAAGTTTTCACGTCAATAGTTAGCAATAGTGAATTTTTAAGAACCTATGATAAATAATAAAAATATTTTTACAAAAAGATCCTATAATTCCACATTATGAAATTATAGGATTTTTTTTATTTTTAAGTTTAATATAATGAATTCATAATCAAAGAGTAGGAGGTGAAAAGATGGATGGGCGCGAGTTAAGAAATTGCTTTGGTAAATTCCCAACCGGAGTTACGATAGTGAGCTGGTTTGATGGGAAAGTTCAAAATGGCATTACTGTGAATTCATTCACCTCTGTTTCCTTGGATCCCCCGCTTGCTTTAGTGTCAATTCATAAAGAAGCAAAAGCCTGCAATAGCATGAAAGATAAATCATTTACCATTAATATTTTGTCGGATGAACAAGAATCCATTGCATGGCAATTTGCAGGCAATAAACGGGAAGCATTTGAAATTGACTGGGATAACAAGGGGATTTCGCCAAAAATAAAAGGAAGTGTCGCCTGGATGGAATGCAAACCATGGAAAGAATATGATGCGGGTGATCATGTTTTGTTCATCGGTGAAATCCAGGAATTACATTTCGAAGATTTGGAAGCGCTTACTTTTTATCAAGGGAAAATGGGGTCTGCTAAACAACTCGTAAAATAAGGGGGATTCTTATGGGCATTAAAACCGGCGAAGAATATATTAATAGGATTAAATCCAGAAAGCCAGAAGTTTGGCTTGGTGGAAGAGTGGTTGAGGATATTTATAATGAACCAATTTTTAAACAGCCGATACAAGAAATTGCGAAGTTGTATGACATTCAACATGATCCGGAATATCAAGATGAAATCACCCACATTTGTAAAGAAACCGGAGAACGTGTTAATAATGCTTTTTTATTCCCGAAGACTTCAGATGACCTGCAAAAAAGAAGTAAGTTATTTGAAGTGTATGCCAGGATGACATATGGACTTATGGGGAGAACGCCTGACTTTTTAAATGTTGTAGTCACTTCCATGGCACATAATTCCTGGTTCCTTGATAAATACAACAAAGACTGGTCTAAGAACATCAAGGATTATTATACCTATATTCGTGACAATGATTTATTCCTGACGCATGCAATCATTAATCCTCAAAATGATCGAAGTAAGGAATCTCATGAGCAAAAAGAAACATATACACACTTGGGGACCGTTGAGGAAAAAGAAGAAGGAATACTTGTCCGCGGTGCAAAAATGTTAGCAACCCTGGCTCCCATTACTGATGAAGTGATTATCTATTCTTTCCCGGGATTCACACCAGGAGATGAGCGTCATGCGGTAGCATTTGCGCTGCCGATCGATACACCGGGACTGCGCATAATCTGCCGGGAACCAATGCAGGACGGAACACGCTCGATGTTTGACCATCCACTGGCCTCACGCTATGAGGAAATGGATGCCCTGCTTGTATTTAATGATGTATTGGTTCCTTGGAATCGAGTCTTCTTATACAACAATGTAGAGGCGGCAAACCGCTTGTATCCAATGACAGGAATCGCTGAACAGCCTGCACACCAATCAGGCGTACGTGGATACATTAAACTGGCATTTGCCGTTGAAGTTGCTTGTAAAGTGGCAGACTCAATCGGTGTTGATGGGTTCCTGCATGTCCAGCGTGATTTGGGTGAACTTGTTCAATCCGTCGAAGTCATCCGTTCACTGCTTCGGGTAGCGGAATATGAGTACACGATTAATGACTACGGTGAGGCCCGGCCAAATCCGGATGCATTGGAATCGATTCGTGGTTTCCTTCCAGAGATGTATCCCCGTGCCATAGAGGTTATCCAGACCATTGGAGCTGGCGGGCTGTTGATGTCACCGACAGGGGCCGACTTTGATAATCCGGAATTGCGCTGTGATATTGATAAATATTACGGAGGACGAAGCGGAGTTTCAGCGGAAGAACGCGTACGGGTGTTTAAACTTGCCTGGGATTTATGCGGGGAAGCATTTGGGCAGCGCCTCCTTCAATACGAGCGCTATTACACGGGTGATCCAGTTCGGAAAAGAGCTATTTTTTATAATAAATATAAGAAAAACAATAAATTCACCATGGTAGATGAAGTGCTTAACAAACCGATGCAAGTAGCTATCGATGCGGTCAACCAGTAATTTTAATAGTTGAATAGGGAGGGGGGGCGTCATGATTTCGTCCATTGAGAAGGTAATAAAGATACTTGATTTATTCACAAATGAAGAACCCTCACTTGGAAATAAGGAAATTGCTGAAAAATTGAATATGAGTCCAAGCTCATCACATCATCTCGTGAAAACGATGTGTAAGGAAGGGATGCTGATCCAGGGCAAAGATCGAAAATACCGGCTTGGGTGGAAGTTACTTGAGTGGAGCAGTAAAGTCATGTATCAGCAGGATATTCATTATGAAGCAGGACCTATTTTAAGCAATCTTGTCCTGCAATTTAGAGGGAATTCTCATATTGGGATGTTTCACGAAGGCGAAGTCAGGTTTGTGATGAAAATGTCGTCCCCTCATGCAGAGCATATGACCACATATATAGGAGCAAGAAAACCAGCGTATTGTACGAGCAGCGGGAAAATATTACTTGCCTTTAACCCATCCTTTATTCAGCCTACGCTTGCAAAAGGGCTTTTGAAGCACTCAACAAATACGATTACTTGCATTAACCAATTGAATGAAGAATTAACGGTCATCCGCAAACAGGGATTTGCGATCAGTGATGATGAAAATGATTTTGGGTTATATGGGGTTGCTGCTCCCATTAAATCCTACAATGGTCAAGTTATTGCAGCACTTAACCTTGTCGGAGATCGAAATTATATGATTGGGAGAGAGAAGACGAATATTATTCAGTCTGTGATTCGGTCGGCACAAATGATTTCAAAACAGGTTGGTTATATGTCGTTAGCGTGAATTTTCGCGCCATTATGAAAATGAAAGCGAAAACGGGAGGTAGTTTATTTATGAAGGGATATGCTCAATCTTTAAAATTACAGGCTAGATCATTAAATCTAATGAAAGTAATTGAAGACAATAAGAATTTCTTGAAGCCGCCTGTTAATAACAAAGTGCTTTGGGAAGATTCCGAATTCATTGTCATGCTTCTGGGTGGCCCGAATTACCGGCGTGATTTTCATGTAGACCCTTCAGATGAGTTATTTTATCAGATAAAAGGCTCCTGCTATGTAGAATGCATCAACCAAAAGGGCGAGCGTGAAGTAGTGGAGGTGAAAGAGGGGGAAATGTTCATGCTGCCAGCTGATGTACCTCATTCCCCTCACCGGGTATCGGATACTTACGGCATTGTTATAGAGCGCAAACGTGCAATAGATGAGCTTGAAGATTTTGTTTGGTTCTGTGGGAAATGTAATCATGAGATGCACAAAGTTACTATTCAATTGACGAATATTGAGGTTCAGGTGAAAGAGGCCATTGAGGCTTTCAACGGAAGTAAGGAACTTCGCACTTGTCATGAATGCGGTCATGTTATGTCAGAAAACGTTGAGGCTTGGAAATGCGAATAGATTTTCATACTCATATTCTGCCGTTGGATCTACCGGACTTAACCGGAAAATTTGGTCAGGGACGCTGGCCGGTGTTAGAGCAGAAATGTTCATGCGGGGCGGATATCATGGTAAGCGGGAAACTGTTCAGGAACGTGACTGACCAGGTATGGGACCCGGAAAAACGCATTCAAGATATGGATGGCGAAGGAGTCGATATGCAGGTGCTGTCACCGGTGCCAGTGACATTTTCATACTGGGCGCCAATAGACCAGGCGCTATACATGTCTCAGTTCCAGAATGATTTTATTGCTGAGACTGTGAACAGGCATCCTGACAGGTTCATCGGTCTCGGGACTGTTCCGCTTCAGGATTTGAAAGTGGCAATTGGCGAAATGGAACGCTGTAAATTTGAACTTGGTTTGGCGGGTATTGAGATCGGTACAAACGTAAACGGTGAGAATCTAGATTCACCTGTTTTATTAGAATTCTTCCAGATGGCTGAAAAATGGAATGTCCCACTGTTTGTACACCCTTGGGAGACTATGGCAAAAGACCGAACGGAACGGCATAACCTTATGTATACAATCGCGATGCCGAGTGAAACGGCACTGGCGGCAGCAAGCATTGTATGGAGTGGCGTCATGGAAAAGTTCCCGGATCTGAAACTCTGTTTTGCTCATGGCGGTGGCTCATTCCCATATATTTTACCGCGGATTGATCGGGGATGGGAAGTATGGCCTGATTTAAGAAAAACCTCAATGCCACCAAGCCATTATGCACAAAAGTTTTATTTCGATTCCCTGAACTATGATATCCGGAATATTCAGTATCTGGTTGACCGTTTTGGATATAAGAAAGTGCTGATGGGTTCCGACTATCCATTTTTATTAAGAGAAAAGCCTCCAGGTAAAGTAATTGATGACGCTCTAAATCTTTCAGATGAAGTGAAAGCGAATCTTCTTGGGAAAAATGCATTGAGGTTTTTAAATTTGGAATCGCGAGGGGAGAAGCATGGAAAAACAGACTAAAGCACCGGAACAAGTTCTTGAGGAACTTGGAATCATGCTTGAGCCGCCAAGGGAAGCGGTCGGCAACTACGTCAGCCACGTACGGGTGGGAAATTTGATTTTCACATCCGGACAAGGTGTTGATGATTTTCACGGCAAGCTTGGCAAAGAGCTGACAGTAGAAGAAGGGTATCAGGCAGCGAGGCAGTCCATGATTAATCTTCTGCGGGTGCTGAAGGCTGAGCTTGGAGAACTATCCAGAGTGAAGAAGATAGTCAAAATTCTCGGCATGGTTAATTCAGCCCAAAATTTCACAGGACAGCCCAAAGTTTTGAATGGCGCATCAGACCTGCTTGTTAACGTGTTTGGAGAGAGGGGAAGACATGCTCGGTCAGCGGTGGGAATGGCCCAGCTTCCAAATAATACTGCAATTGAAATTGAAATGATTGTGGAAATACAAGATTAAGACCTTTTGCCATTATCTCAATAAAGAGAGAGGGATGTTTCATGCAAGCAGCAAAAGATAGTATAAATACAGTTAAATCAATGGATTGCCGGCATTTCATTAACGGAGAATTCCTGAATCCAAATCAATCTAAGACTTTTGACAATATCAATCCCGCAACGGAAGAAAAACTTGGATGGGTTGCTGAAGGAGGAAAAGAGGAGGTGAATCAAGCTGTTTCTGCAGCAAGGCATGCGCTAAAAGGTCCTTGGAAATCTTTTACCGATAATGAACGCTCCGCGGTACTAAGGCGAATCGGCGAGCTCATTTTAGAAAAGAAAGAAGAACTGACCATGTTGGAAACCCTCGATACAGGGAAACCGTATAGCCTTGCACTGGAAATGGACATCAAGCGTGCAGCTCATAATTTCCACTTTTTTGCTGATTATATCACTACACTTGGTAATGAATCCTATAATCAGAACAACATTGCACTTCATTATTCGATTAGACGACCCGTAGGGGTGGTAGGGATGATTAATCCTTGGAACTTACCATTGTTATTGTTGACATGGAAGTTGGCACCATGTTTGGCAGCTGGCAATACTGCGGTTATGAAACCAGCAGAACTGACACCGATGACAGCGACAAAATTGATGGAAATTTGTAAGGAAGCCGGAGTTCCGGACGGGGTTGTCAACCTTGTGCATGGATATGGTGTAAATTCAGCTGGAGCTGCTCTAAGCGAACATCCGGATGTCGATGCGATAACATTTACAGGGGAAACTAAAACGGGAACATCGATTATGAAAGCTGCGGCGCCTACATTGAAAAAAATTTCATTTGAACTGGGCGGGAAAAATCCGAATATTGTGTTTGCAGACTCGAATCTCGATGAAGTGATCGAAACGACATTGAAATCAAGCTTCATGAACCAAGGTGAAGTTTGTTTATGTGGATCAAGGATCTACGTTCAGCAAGGTTTGTATGATGAATTCCTTGAAAAGATGGTCGCGCAAACAAAAAATTTAAAAGTTGGGGATCCGTTTGATTCCGAAACGGAAGTAGGAGCTGTAATAGGAAAAGAACATTATAAAAAAGTGATGAGTTACATTGATCTGGCGAAAGAAGAAGGAGCGAAAATATTAACTGGGGGAAAAAGGGCCGGACAGTTTGAAAAAGGGTTTTTCATTGAACCGACAATTATTGCCGGAGTTGCGCGTGAATCCCGTTGCGTACGGGAGGAAATCTTTGGTCCTGTTGTAACGGTCATGCCTTTCGAAACGGAAGAAGAGGTACTAGAACAGGCAAATGACACTCATTACGGACTGGGGGCAACTATCTGGACCAATGATTTAAGAAGAGCGCATCGTGTCGCTGCTAAAATTGAAGCGGGCATTATTTGGGTGAATACCTGGTATTTGCGTGATTTGCGCACACCTTTTGGAGGCATGAAGCACAGTGGCATCGGTCGTGAAGGTGGGGCACATAGTTTCGAGTTTTACAGCGAATTGTCTAACGTCACGATTAAATTATAAGGAAGGAGGAAAGCATCATGAACGTTAGTTTAGCTGAGTGGTCTGCAAAGTTTTTGAAAGCGGAAAGAACAGGAATGGGAATATCGGCCCCCACCAGTGAAATTCCAGATTTGGATGTGGAGGATGCCTACCGAATTCAGCTTGAAACCATTCGAAGGAAAATCCAGTCCGGTCTTGAAGTATCGGGAAAGAAAATAGGCTTGACTTCAAAGGCTATGCAACAGGTTCTTGGAGTAAATGAACCAGATTACGGACATTTACTTGATGGGATGAAAGTACAAAATAATGGATATATTCCTAGATGCCGGTTAATCCAACCCAAAGTGGAGGCAGAAGTGGCTTTTATTTTAAAGAAGGATCTGCACGGTCCCAATATTACGGTTGATGATGTAATCGAAGCCACTGATTATGTAGTTGCTTCGATCGAAGTCGTTGATAGCCGTGTGATGGACTGGGAGATTAAACTCCCTGACACTGTGGCGGATAATGCATCATCGGGTTTATACATTCTGGGAGATCGCAAAACTCATTTGATTGATATCGACCTTCCTTCTATTCAAATGGACCTATATAAAAATGGCGAACTCATTAACCAAGGGACAGGTGATGCAGTACTTGGAAATCCAGCAACGTGCGTAGCCTGGCTCGCGAATAAACTACATGGGTTTAAAGGTTCATTGAATGCTGGGGAAGTAATATTATCCGGTGCATTATCCGCAGCAATCGAAGCGAAACCGGGTGACCGTTTTTCTGCAGACTTTGGAGAAAAACTTGGAAAGGTCTCGGTTAATTTTGAGTGAAAGGAGCCCAGCGGCCTTGAAAAAACTAAAAGTGGGCATTATTGGATCAGGGAATATCGGCACGGACTTAATGATGAAAATTCATCGGTCGGATGTTCTCGAAATGTCGGTAATGATTGGTATCGACACGGAATCAGAGGGTTTGAAGAAGGCTAGGATGCATGGACATCATGTCATCGCAAATGGCATGGATGGTTTTTTGGAAAGGCCGGAGCTTGCAGACATTTTATTCGATGCCACATCTGCGAAGGCGCATGTTTTTCACTGCGAAGCCCTGAAAAAGATGAACAAGAAGCTGATAGACTTGACGCCTGCCGCAATCGGACCGTTTATCGTCCCTTCCGTGAATTTAAAAGAAAATTTGAATGAGGCGGTTGTGAACATGATTACATGCGGTGGTCAGGCGACAATCCCTATCGTTCATGCAATCAGTCAAGTGACACAGGTCGAATACGCCGAAATAATCGCGACAATTTCCAGCAAGAGTGCCGGTCCCGGAACTCGGGCTAATATTGATGAGTTTACCCAAACGACGGCAAGGGCACTAGAAAAGGTAGGCGGAGCGAAAAAAGGAAAAGCGATCATTCTGCTAAATCCGGCCGAACCGCCACTCATTATGAGGGATACCATTCATTGTCTGCTTCAATCAGAGTCCTATGATGTAAAAGCAATAACAACGTCCATAAATAAGATGGCGGAAAAAGTATCTGAATATGTTCCAGGATACCGTCTTAAGACAGAGCCGATATTTGAAGGGAAACAAATAACAGTCCTTCTGGAAGTGAAAGGGTTAGGAGATTTTCTTCCCGTATATGCAGGTAATTTGGATATAATGACGGCTTCAGCTGTAAAAGTAGGGGAAGAAATCGCTAAAAGCCAATTCGAACACTATGTTTGAAGAAGGTAATCGGAACTTAAAGGTGGGGTTCATTTGCGTAAAGATGTATTGGTGACTGAGGTTGCATTGCGGGATGGGAGCCACGTAGTGGCACATCAATATACAATCGATCAAGTAAAGAACATGACTGGGAAACTTAGTGCTGCAGGTGTCCCTTATATTGAAGTGTCGCATGGGGATGGCCTAGGCGGATCATCCTTACAATATGGTATTTCTAAAGTGAATGATATTGAATTGGTGGAAGCCGCTGTTGAAGCTGCAGGCCAATCGGTTATATCAGTACTTTTAATCCCAGGCATAGGGACAATCGATCAATTAAGAGAAGCCGCTCACGTTGGTGCAAAAATGGCACGGATTGCAACCCACATAACGGAAGCGGATGTCTCAAAGCAACATCTGGAAGCTGCGAAACATCTCGGCATGGAAGCAATCGGGTTTTTAATGATGTCTCACATGGCATCACCGGAAAAACTTCTTGAGCAAGCCGTTTTAATGGAATCCTATGGAGCGGATGCTGTGTATGTTGTTGATTCCGCAGGAGCTTTTTTGCCCAAAGATGTGAAGACGCGGATCCGGTTATTAAAATCAAAGCTGAATATCGATATTGGTTTTCATGCTCATAATAACTTATCGCTCGCTGTGGCAAATTCACTTGTGGCAATTGAAGAAGGGGCGAATAGAATCGATGGCAGCATCCGCTGTCTCGGTGCAGGTGCTGGTAATACCCAGACAGAAGTCCTTGTTGCCGTTCTGGATAGGATGGGTATCCGTACCGAGATTGACTTATATAAAATGCTTGATCTTTCGGAGGAAGTGGGAACTACAATCATGCCCAAGCCCCAGGAAATAACAGACTCGAGTTTAATCATGGGTTATAGTGGCGTGTACTCCAGCTTTCTATTGCATGCAAATAAAGCGGCGAAAAAGTATGGAGTTGACGCCCGTGATATTTTGATGGAGCTTGGTCGACAAAAAGTGGTTGGTGGTCAGGAAGATACCATAATTGAAGTAGCTGAGCAAATGGCGCTGCAGAAGGAGGGGACTTTAAGATGAAACTAGTTCAACTAGCCAAACGGGTAGCCGAATCGCAAAAAAAAGGTCGTGAAATGGATAAGCTTACATTATCCAATCCTGAGTTAACAGTAAATCAAGCATATGAAATTCAGAAGTTGAGCATTAATGAGTCGCTTACTGATGATAACAGATTCATCGGGTGGAAGATGGGCTTGACGAGCAAAGCCAAACAACAGCAAGTAGGGGTAGAGGAAGCCATCTATGGAAGGTTAACATCTGCCATGGAACTAACTAAACCAGTATTAAAAGTTGGAGAATTCATTCATCCGAGAGTGGAACCCGAATTTGCGTTTATGTTCAAAGACGAACTGAAAGGTGCAAATATAACGGCGAAAGATGTCTGGCCGGCTGTAGAATGTGTATTTCTTGCGATGGAAGTTATTGACAGTCGTTATAAAAATTTTTCCTTTACACTTACAGATGTAGTAGCGGATAATGCATCCTCAGCCAAAATTTTGCTTAGCAATCAAGCTTTTTCACCGTATCACACGGACTGGGCCCAAGCAGAAGTTACGCTTTATCAAAATGGTGAAATGCAAAAGAAGGGTCTTGGAGAAGCTGTACTGGATCATCCGATTCATTCGATTGTGGAACTTGTAAAAATGATTAGCCGTGAAGGACTTTCCATACAGGCTGGAATGATTGTTTTAGTGGGCGGGATCACAGATGCCATTCCCATAAAGGCAAACGATGAAGTTATAGCTGATTACGGTGAATTAGGGAAACTGACTTTACATGTTATAACGTGAACCGAAGGGAAAGAGGAGGGAATTAATTGCGAGAAGTAAATGCTTCAGAAGTGGTGGGTAATAGTAAATTTGGCCGTTTTCATTTAATGGTCTTTATGTGGTGTTTGTTCGCAATTACCTTCGATGGATTTGATATAGCAATGTACGGAGTGGGTTTACCTTTGATGATGGAAGAATGGAACTTAACGCCAGTCGAAGCTGGCGGAATAGCAAGTTATTCATTGTTCGGAATGATGGTAGGGGCCCTCATTTTTGCACCACTGGCGGATAAAATGGGGAGAAAAAAAGTGCTTGCAATTTGTATCAGTATATTCAGTGTTTTTACATTACTTTCAAGTTTTGCCCCGAATCCTGCCTTTTTCTCGATTATGCGATTTATAGCAGCCTTGGGAATGGGAGGATTAATGCCAAACGTTATCTCCTTAATGGCGGAATACTCACCCAAAAAGAACAAGGTGCTCATTGTAACCTCTATGTACTGTGGATATTCCATTGGAAGCATACTGGCTTCTTTAATTGGAATGTATGTGATGGAACAAATGAGTTGGAGGGTTTTATATTGGATAGGGGCGCTTCCCTTGCTGGCACTACCATTCTTCATGAAGCAATTTCCTGAATCGCTTTCCTATTATGTTATTCGAAAACAAGGTGTAAAGCTTGCCGGAATTCTGAACCGCATTGATCCAGACGGCGACTATAAAGACTCGGACGATTATGAGTTTGCTAAAGTCCAAGAAAGGGCAAAGGGCTTTCCAGTCAAGAAACTCTTTGAAGATAAGCGTACTCTTAGTACATTTGCATTTTGGGTAGCTGCCTTTAATTGTTTACTTATGGTTTACGGGCTCAATACATGGTTACCTAAAATCATGCAGCAGTCCGGATACGGACTTACATCCAGTTTATCTTTCAATCTTATATCGGGGATAGGACAAATTGGCGGATCGATAATCGGAGGGTACTTAGTTGGGAAAATTGGCCATAGAAGAGTACTTTTATCCCTCTGTGCCATTGGTACGGTCTGCTTTGTAATATTAGGATTAACTTCAAATGTAGTAGCATTATATATTTTAATCGCTTTTGGAGGTGCCTGTACAGTGGGTACGATGAATTTGGCCAATACGTATATTTCCGAGTATTACCCACGGGAGATAAGGACCACCGGGATAGGTTGGGCCTTGGCGTTTGGTAGAATTGGAGCAATTGTTGCCCCTACATTAATAGGTTTATTGCTGGCTGCAAACTATTCGCCACAAAATGCATTTATGGCCTTCACAGTTCCGAGCATAATGGCTGCCTTGGCGTTACTGGTTGTGAAAGAGAGGTATGGTAGCTATGATAAACCACAGATGGAGGAAAATATTAAACTAAAAGCAACATCGAATGTTTAAATTAATATTATACTTTCTTCGGTAGTAGATGGCCTATATGTCAGGTGACAGTCATGCAGACTGTTCCCTGACATATAGGCCATTTTTTTAGAAAATGGCTTTGTTAAATTATAATGTTGATAATTACGATAAAAAATGACTTATTATCTTGATAAGTCATTTTTAACTATTAGTACGGTTATTAATAATTTTAAGTGACCTCTTCGCTTCATTTCTTATAACCAATTGACTATCGTTTTGTGCTAGTTCCATAAGAGTTTTAATGACATTGATGTCATTAAAACTTTCAAATGCTCTGACCAATTTCCATCGGATAATGTTATTGTTGAAATTGTTCCTTAAACACAGAATAAGTGCATCAATAATTTGAGTATTAGAATGTATTTTGTTATAGAAACAAATGAAACCTATTGCATCAATAACTTCCCTAATTGCAGGAATATTATTTGTCTTTAGTACATCCGTTAAAACTGGTAGAATCTCTTCTTTCATATGAGCTAAAGTCCGAGCGATAATATCCCTCGGTAAAGGATAACTTCTCTTATTGAAACCATTAGTAGGTAATACTGTATATTGATTATTGCCTATCTGTCCTAAATATTCGACCATAATCTTTGCAGACTGCACATCACCTTGTGATAGTGCGTCACATAATTCAATCTTTGTATAGAGTTTTTTCTCTTGTTTAAGAGTATGAAGAAACAAACGAATCAAGTCATCGGTCAAATCATATTTCTCTGATAATATGTTCACAGCGATAGTTCTTTTATATGCTTCTTTGAATTTAAGCATTTCCAATAGTTCAATTTGTGTATGATTGCTATATTGTTGTAAATCTTTGCTTGTAATCTTCCCACGACTTTTTAACTGAGAATCAGAACTTTTCATTTTATTCCCCCTCGTATCAATCGGTAAAAAGTGATGTTCTAAGACTATCGTAGGTTGTATTAATTGAGAATAAACAACTTTCGACAATCATTCTGCTACTAGATACATTGTCACTTCGGTGTTTAACAATATCTAAGAATTGAAACCAACTCAAATAATGCTCGAGGTATTTTGTAGCCACACCATTAAATCGTTGCATCCAACCTTTTAGACGGCTGTGATAGTTATTTACATTTTGGATATGATAAAGCCCCTTTAATTCTGTTCCATCTGACTTAAAACGGTAATGCTCCAATCCTTTGCTTTTTGCATACGCAGAAAAAGCCCTCCAAGCATCGGTACATAGGGTATTACCTGATGATAATTTAGAGCCGATAGCCTTATCTAATTGAGTTTTCACAATTCGACCTCTACCAAGTACACCTGAAAACGTTGCTTTTTGGCGGTCTCTTGCGATTAAAACACAAATTTGTTCGTGACTAATGCCCCGAAACCTTGAAGAACCACCACGTTTTCGAGGTTTACGACCTTCAATATTTCTTTTCCCCTTTTCAGAGTACAAAAAATATGTTTCATCCATCTCTACAATCCCTGAAAATGTGTTGAAGTCCATTTGTTTTAAAGCAGACAATACTTTGTGTCTCCAATAGAACAAAGTAACATAATGAACTTCACCAATAAGATCTGCTGATTTACGAAGGGAATAGCCTTCCAACATACATTTAATAAAATCCAACCATTTATCAGGCTTATGAGTACGGTATAGGGGTGTTGAGGTTACATCTGTAAAAGTTTTTCGGCAATTTTTACAGCGGTATCTTTGCCGTTCAATCTCTTTAAGACCGAGTTTTACCATATACTTACCGAAACGCACAACTCGTTTAGAGTCACAATGCACACAAGTGTAGCCATCTTTATTTTTTCGTTCAGTTACTTCTTGAAATACAGGTTCACTTGCTGAAAATGACGCAAGAGAACTGATAAAAAATTCTTTTAATCTATGTTGTTCTGCTGAATTTAATTTTTTTATTTCTGCTATTAATTCTCTTAACGTCATTTAAAGCCATCCGAACAAACGTTCTTTTATTTATTATAGAACATTTGTTCGGTTTAATCAAATATCAACAGAGTTAATTAACATATCCTAGAAAATAAAAGAATTCACGAGTAAAGTGGCTGAACTCACGAGTAAAACACTCAAACTCACGAGTAAAGTGGCTGAACTCACGAGTAAAACACTCAAACTCACGAGTAAAGTGGCTGAATTCACGAGTAAACATCAAACTTAGAAGTAAAATCGTCGAATTCACGAGTAAACATCAAACTTAGAAGTAAAATCGTCGAATTCACGAGTAAAACACTCAAACTCACGAGTAAAGTGGCTGAATTCACGAGTAAATCACTCAAACTCACGAGTAAATATCAAAATCAGAAGTAAAATCGTCGAATTCAAGAGTAATCTACGAAATGAACTCCCTTTGGTCAAAGCATTTGAAGGACATTCGCAAGATTGAAAGGCTAGTAGCCTTTAAGCATTAGGATGAAAACTTATCTAATACGTTTGACAATTGGATTTATCGTGTTAATATAAAGGCAAATGAAATATATATACAATTTGTACCACTAGGGGTGCTTTATAGGTAAAAGCTGATTTTACCTGAGAAGCTGAGATTAAAGTATGACTTTAAGACCCTTAGAACCTGATCTGGTTTATACCAGCGTAGGGAAGTGGGGTCTGGGACAATACGTTTCTGTATTATTTCAAGTACAACCACTTTCTTTACGTTAAAGAAAGTGGTTTTTTATTTGCAAAAAAAGGGGTGATAAAAGGCTTTATCCCGTATCATTCATAGAAAAATAGAATTTGGAGGTAATGGAAATGAAGTTTTCAGATGAAATCCGCCAGGAAGTTGATCATATTTGGGAGGCTAGCTTTAATCACCCGTTTGTTGCAGGAATAGGAGATGGCACATTGCCATTAGAGTGTTTTCGTTTTTATGTCATGCAGGATGCCTATTATTTATCTCATTTTGCTAGAGTTCAAGCTTTAGGAGCAGTCAAAGCTACAGATTTACATACAACAAGCAGACTTGCCGGCCACGCACAAGGAACATATGAAGCGGAGTTGAAGCTTCATGAAAATTTTTCTGAGAGATTAGGCATCACCAAAGAAGAAAGGGAAAATTTCAAACCTGCCCCGACTGCCTATGCTTATACTTCCCATATGTATCGTGCGGCATATTCTGGACATTTAGGTGATGTTATTGCGGCTATCTTGCCATGTTATTGGCTGTATTATGAAATAGGCGAAAAGCTGCAAGAGTGTAAACCGGAAGAGCCGATTTATCAAGAATGGATAGCGGCTTACGGTGGAGAGTGGTTCCGCTCGTTGGTTGAAGAACAAATTGCGAGGCTTGATGAGATTGCTGAAAAGGTAACAGATGAAGATAAGGAAAGAATGAAGGAGCATTTTATCCTTAGCAGCCAATATGAATACTCATTTTGGGAAATGGCTTATCGTTTAGAGACATGGCCTGTGCATAAGGAAACACTAGAAGTATAAAGGAGATTGAAACATGAAAAAAGGATTGAAATTAACGGATATATTAGTCACGATCGTGATTTCCGTAGCATTTGGAATCGTTTATATCCTTTGGGGTTCGATTTATTATTCCTTTAAACCATTAGGATTACATCTAGATCAACTTATTTATGGAATGTGGTTTATAGCTGGCCCCGTCGCCTTTTTGATTTTACGGAAACCGGGTGTGGCACTTCTGGCAGAGATAGCTGCAGCTTCAGGTGAATTCTTTCTGGGTTCACCATGGGGGCTGACTGTACTCTTATATGGGGTGGTCCAAGGTTTGTTCGCTGAACTGGTATTCATGGCGTTCAGATATAAAACATTCAATATGTCGGTGGCCGTTTTAGCTGCGATAGCTTCCTGCCTTGCATCAGTACTAATGGATTTTGCCTACGGGGAAATAGGTGCTCTCTCCCTTTGGAATTTATCGTTATTCATGATAGCGAGGTTCTTGGGTTCTATATTCTTTGCAGGTGTAACCGCTTATTATCTAGTTAAAGTTCTGGAAGCAACAGGAGTAACTAATCTTGTTCGTCCGGTTTCAAGCAAAGATTATGAAGAACTGGACCTAAAGTAGAGGGTGATGGCCATGGAACCAATCGTTTCTGTTGAGAAGTTAAGAATGAAATTTCCAGGTGATGAGTCATTGATTTTCAAGGACCTATCCGTCTCGATTGATAAAGGTGAAAAAGTTCTATTGTTGGGACCATCAGGATGTGGTAAGTCGACTCTTTTGCAAGTGTTAAGCGGATTGATTCCGAATTCCATCGAAGTCCCGATGAAAGCGGAAGAATTGATATGCCCTTCCTCATGGGGATATGTTTTTCAAGACCCTGATAGTCAGTTTTGCATGCCATTTGCCGATGAGGAAATTGCTTTCGTCCTTGAGAACCTTTCCGTCCCTAAACAAGAAATGAAAGAGAGGATCCGTCATCATATCCGTCAAGTTGGATTGAACCTAAAGGATATCCATACAAGTATAGATATATTATCAGGCGGGATGAAACAGCGTCTGGCAATTGCTTCAGTATTGGCCCTTGAACCGGAAGTGATATTTTTAGATGAACCAACCGCTATGCTTGATCCGGAAGGAACGAAAGAAATCTGGGACTTGTTGAAGGACGTCGGACGAGACAAGACGGTGATTATCGTGGAACATAAAATTGACCATGTTTTAGAATTCATCGAACGAATCGTACTTTTTAATGATGAGGGTCAAATCATAGCTGATGGTCCAAAAGACACCATCCTTTCACTATATAAAAATGAAATGAAAGAACATGGAATTTGGTTCCCTGGTGTTTGGGATGAATATATCCATGACAATAAACCCATTCGTGAACACCAATTTAGTGGCGGTGTCCCCCGTATGCATGTCCAAGTTTTTAGCGGTTTTCGGAAAAAAGAAGAGAAAATCAAGGTTGAAGAGCTGGAGGTCCATTCAGGGGAATGGATTGTAATCAGGGGAGAAAATGGCGCGGGGAAGAGTACTCTTTTGCATGCACTGATGCAGTTCATAAAAACGAATGGTACGTATGAATTAATGGGAGCCCCTATTAAAAAAGTGAAAAATCTAACCGAACATATGACGTTTGTCTTTCAAAATCCTGAGTTTCAGTTCGTTGCAAATTCAGTATATGAAGAGATTGCTTATTCATTGCGAATTGGAAAAAGGCCACAACAAGAAATAAGGGAGAGAGTTCAATCATTGCTTGAAGTGTTCCGCCTAGAGGCACATCGGGATAAACACCCGTTTCAATTATCAATGGGTCAAAAGCGTCGTTTAAGTGTAGCTGCCTCTATCGTTATAGACAAAAAAATCATTCTCTTGGATGAGCCTACCTTTGGCCAAGATTCGAAAAATACCTTTGCATTACTGGAATGGTTTGAGGAATATCGAAGGCGAGGAATAACAGTGATCATGGTAACTCATGACGATCATATTTCAAGAAACTTTGCAACCAGGATCTGGACGGTTAAAGACGGAAACGTAATAAGTGATGAAAACATCGCGCAAACCGGATTTTTGGAGACCAAAGGTAAAAGGAGTGTCATGTAGATGAATGTTTCAAGTGCAGAAACATGGCTCCATAAGGTTAATCCAAGCCTTAAACTATGCGCATTGCTTGTTTTATGCATTGTGGCATTATTCATTCATGATCTGAATTATATGATGAATGTGACCATTGGTGTTTTACTCTTATTTTTGTGTTTTACAGGACATTCGATGAAACGCATCTTACTTTTGTCAATTCCTTTTTGTTTCATTTTTATATCCACTTCTCTAGCAATGATTTTATTCGGTAAAGGTGAGACACTTTGGTTTAAGTGGGGTCTTATATCGATTACGGAAGAAAGTTTCATAAGGGGGTTACTGGTAGGCTTTCGGGCTTTGTTTTTTGCGGCACTTGGTTTAACTTTTTCCTTGACGACGAGACCTGTAAACTTGTTTTATTCATTAATGCAGCAAGTTAAGCTTAAACCGAAATATGCTTATAGTTTCATGGCGGCTTTAAGGCTCATCCCCATCATGATGGAGGAGTTCCAAACAATTCAAAACGCGATGAAGGTACGCGGTTACGAAAAGGGAAAAGGGATCAGATCGGTATATTTTAAAATGAAAGCCTATTCCATCCCATTGTTATCCGGAAGCATCAGACGTGCTCACCGAATCGCGATTGCGATGGAGGCGAAGCGATTTACAGACACTCGGGATCGAACATACTATTATGAATTTGGGTTTTCAATAAAAGACCATGGATTCATTCTGTATTTTATCATCCTGCTGTTGGCAGGGTTTTATCTATCGGTTCATTTCCCTTTACTACCTATTTGATTTTATGAGATTGCAAGTTTACTAGTTAGGGGTTCTTAGTATGAATGCACAAGAATTGCATATTATTTCTACTGGGAAACAGCCAATTGAAAGGTTCGTAGAAATCGCTTCAAACATTCAGGAACATGTTGATTTCTTCTATCTAAGGGAAAAAAATATGAATGCATCAGAACTTTATCGAGCAGTGACCCTTTTACATGATAATAAGATTCCGCTGTCTAAGATCATTATTAATGACAGGGTGGATGTTGCCTGGGTGCAGAAAGTATTTGGTGTGCAATTGGCATTTCATAGTTTAGATGCAGGAGTCGTAAAAAGAGCATTTCCAGGGATGAATGTTGGCTGTTCGATCCATTCCATGGATGAAGCAAAAGCCGCTTTCCGTAACGGGGCCAAATACGCGATCTATGGACATGTTTTTGAAACGAATTCAAAACGCGGCCTTCCTCCTAAGGGAGTTGAGGAGCTTCGTGCAATCACAAAAAATGTCAATATTCCGATTATTGCAATAGGTGGAATAACACCCTCCAATTGCCAAATCGTACGGGATGCTGGGGCACAAGGAATTGCGGTCATGTCAGGTGTGCTTGAAGCGGAAAATCCGGTTAGAGCCGTTAAAGAATATTCGAAGTCTTTAGGAAAGGAGACATAAGATGAATTCTATATATGATGCAATCATTGTTGGGGGAGGAGTAATTGGTGGATCCATTGCTTTTCAATTAGCCAAACGAGGTAAAAAAGTCCTTTTATTGGAAAAAGATAGACTTGCCAGTAAAGCTTCCAGTGCTGCAGCCGGGATGTTAGGAGCACAGGCTGAGTTGGATGCTCATAACCCGCTCTATACATTGGCAAGCCGAAGCAGAGGGATGTTTCCTGCACTGTCGGAAGAATTGAAAGACATAAGTGGAATAGATATCGAATTAGTGAATAAGGGTATGTTTAAGGTGGCACTTACGGATGATCAGGTTGCAGAGCTGAAGAAAATGATCAAAGTCCAGCAAGATGCGGGACTTGAGGCGGAATGGTTATCTACTGCCGAAATAAGGAAAATGGAACCGCTTTTATCGGATGAGATTAAGGGAGCCATGTTCCTTCCGGAGGATGGACAAGTTTCAGCCACTAGGCTGTCACTCGCTTTTTCTAAATCTGCAGCTGCCCTTGGTGTAGATATAAAGGAATTTGTTCATGTCTCCGATTTAGTTACGGAAAACGGATGTGTGACGGGAGTGGTCACGAACATAGGTCGATTTTCAAGTGAAAATGTCATCGTAGCAGGTGGAGCGTGGAGTGCTTTCCTCCTTGAAAAATCAGGGATAAACCTCGACACCTATCCGATAAAGGGGGAGTGCTTCTCCGTCCTGACTGATCGTCCATTACTTGAAAAAACGATCTTTTCACATGGCTGCTATCTTGTACCCAAAGTTGGCGGGAGAATCATTGTTGGGGCAACGGTAAAAGCGAACACTTTCGATCAAAAGGTAAGTATGGAAGGGATCTCAACGTTAATAGAAAAGGCAACGCAATTGCTTCCGGCAATTAAAGGAACCGAGTGGGAAAAGACATGGGCAGGTATACGCCCTCAAACAGGGGACGGCCTGCCGTACTTTGGTGAACATCCAGCATACAAAGGACTTTTCATTGCAACGGGTCACTTCAGGAATGGTATCCTGCTTTCCCCAATTACAGGTGTACTTATTGCGGATATTGTGGAAGGGAAGACGAAGCCTGAATGGTCCGCTTTTCGATTGGAGCGTTCGATATAGACCCAATTTTCATAATGGAGGTGAATGAATTGGAATTGATTATTAACGGGGAAAAAATACGGATCCCTGCTGATGAGTCAACAGTTACTGGACTTTTGCAACACTTTAATTTACATCAAAAAGTAGTGATCGTTGAATTGAATGATGAAATATTAGCAAAAGAAAATCAAAGTGAAACACTTTTGTCAAATGGAGACAAGGTCGAGATTGTACATTTTGTAGGAGGCGGATGATATGTTAAAGATTGGTTCTTATGAATTTTCTTCAAGGTTATTATTAGGTACTGGGAAATATCCAAACTTCGATGTTCAAAAGCAATCAGTGGAGGTTTCTGAGACGGAAATATTAACATTTGCAGTTCGGAGAATGAACATTTTCGAAGCCAGTCAACCAAATTTTTTAGAAAAGCTTGATTTGAAAAAATATACACTCCTTCCCAATACAGCAGGAGCCAAGACGGCAAAAGAAGCAGTGCGCATAGCCCATCTTGCTAAGGCTTCTGGTTTATGTGACATGATTAAGGTGGAAGTCATCGGCTGTCAAAAAACACTTCTGCCTGATCCGATTGAAACTTTAAAAGCTGCTGAAGAATTAGTGAAACTGGGATTCACTGTATTACCCTATACTTCGGATGATGTTTTGCTTGCAAAACGCTTGGAAGAAGTGGGCTGTCATGCAATAATGCCTGGTGCTTCACCAATTGGCTCAGGTCAAGGAATTATAAACCCACTGAACTTGCGATTCATCATGGAACAATCAGAGGTTCCTGTAATTGTTGATGCAGGGATTGGAACGCCCTCCGATGCGGCAATTGCCATGGAATTAGGGGCGGATGGCGTATTGCTTAACACTGCTGTTTCCGGCGCAAAAGATCCCGTCAAAATGGCGAAAGCAATGAAACTGGCCATTGAGGCAGGACGATTAGGGTATGAAGCGGGAAGAATCGCCAAAAATGAGTACGCGATAGCAAGCAGCCCAGTTGAAGGATTGAGCATTGGATGAATGAACGTTATTCACGTCAAGAACTTTTTGGCCCCATAGGGAGAGAAGGGCAATTGAAAATTCGCAAAAAACACGTTTTGGTGATTGGAGCGGGTGCTCTCGGTACGGGAAGTGCAGAAGGTCTTGTACGAGCAGGAATTGGGAAACTCACCATTGTGGACAGAGATTATGTAGAGTGGAGCAACCTTCAAAGACAACAGCTTTATTGTGAAGAAGATGCTGAAAAAAGAATACCGAAAGCTGTGGCAGCGAAGAATCGTTTGAATGCGTTAAATTCAGATGTTATTGTAAAATCGCTTGTTACGGATGTTTCGGTTGATGAACTGGCGAAGCTTGTTGAAGGCGTGGATTTAATATTGGACGCCACTGATAATTTCGATACCAGGATGCTAATTAATGATAGTGCACAAAAATATAAAATACCCTGGATTTACGGGGCATGTGTAGGGAGTTATGGGATAAGCTACACGGTGATTCCAGAGGTGACCCCGTGTTTGAATTGTTTGCTGGAAGCGGTTCCGATTGGTGGACTGACCTGTGATACGGCGGGGATCATTAGTCCTGCTGTTCAAACGGTCGTTGCTCATCAAATGACGGAAGCCTTAAAAATCCTTGTTGAAGATTATGCATCACTAAGAAACAAGATCGTTTCGTTCGATCTTTGGAAAAATGAGCAATCGTCCATAGATGTAGCGAAATTAAAAAAAGACAATTGTTTGTCTTGTGGGACAAATCGTACTTATCCGCATCTATCCTATTCAAATCGTATAAAGACTGCCGTATTATGCGGGAGGGATTCTGTCCAGATTCGGCCGGCGATGAAACTTGAAAGAGACTTAGCGGAACTTGAAAAAAATCTGTTTGCACAAGGTGGCAAAATTGTTAGAAATCCCTATTTACTTTCATTTTCAAACGGAACCCATCGAATGGTTGTTTTTAAAGATGGACGTGCCTTGATCCATGGAACAAAAGAAATCGCAGAAGCCAAAACTTTATATCATCGTTATTTTGGCTGAATAATTGAAATGAAACGGACCTAAAATCCACGATAAAGTGTTTTAAAGAGGTGTTGATAATTTCTGCATTATAATAGGAAGTTATCGAACATTCCTCTTACGACTTATTTGCTGCAAAAACATCAAACGAAAGCGGTGTCTGCCTTTTAAGGACGGCACCGCTTCGTTATGGAATGGTTATATAAGCAGCTTACATATCATGACTGCTATTATGCTTCTGACGGGAGTGCTGTCTATTTTTCACCTTATGAGAACCGCTTAACGGTGCAGGTTGACCTGTGTTATTCCCTTTAGGTGCGTTTTTTCGAATATCTTTACCATCATTTTTGTTCATGTGCGATCCCTCCTACTTCTTAAGATAATCAGTCCGTAAAATTTTATTCACATACATATATTTGCAAACCTCGTACATGCTATGGATGGATACTATTTAAGGAGCTGAACCAAATGCAGGATAAACAAGATAAGCGAAGGACATTCCAGGAAGCCCAGCAAAGTTATCAACAAGTATTTGATGTATATTCATCCATCGAGAAGAACGCACCGAATTACGGAACGGAATTGAAACATGTGAAGCAGGAAGTGAACGAGGCCTATCAGCAAATCCAATCTGCTTTAGTCACCGCTTCCGAACATCAGAGGGAACAATTGAAACAATTCGAGCAGGATATTCAGGCAATCGTCAATGAGGTCAATGCAGAGGACTATTGAGTGACTTGGTTCTTTTCGGCGTTTCCTGTGTTTAGAAGGGAGTAGGCTTCTTGAAAAATGCAGTACATCTGCCATTTCAAAAAGCCTATCCTTTTAAAGCCTAGAAATGAGTAAAATCATTGGTTTTTCTTTCTTTTTTTATTATTTTGCCTTTGCATTTCCGATAATGGCGGTTCATTTCCCAGTTCATCATTGTACCCAGCTCCATTACCTTGTGCTTTTGCAGCATTCATACCTGGTATAACATGATTTGCCTTTTGTTTTGTCATTTTCGACACCTCCACCCATAGAATGCGATAATGCTGAATGATTATGTATGAATGTCTAATATGTTTTACTGGAATAATTTATCAGACCACAAAAAGGAGTATTTTCAATAAAATGCATATCAGTAAGGCTTTCTAAATGCACTTTAATATGTGGGGAATTTTTTTCTATAAGAGAAACTTATCAAAAACAATAACTTTCTTGTTATTTACTTATACTCATTTCTATATTAGTATTAGGTTGAAGGAAGAGTTAGGGTGGGAGAAGAGAGAGGAAATTCGACAAACTAACTTTTTTTACTTATATTTATAGTAGACATGGTTTCAGTGAACCAGGTTTTACTTTTATGTGCAGAATAAGTTCTGACAGTTTAATAGGGGGTAATATTCATGACGAAAAATGACGTATACCAAGCGCGTAAATCCTTTGAAATTGAAGGGGAACGCTACAACTACTACAGCCTAGACGCTATTGAAAAAGCAGGGGACGGCCAAGTATCACGCCTTCCATATTCCATTAAAGTCCTACTTGAAGCAGTGCTTCGCCAAGTAGACGGAAGAGTAATCACAAAAGAACACGTTGCGAACCTTGCTAAATGGGGAACAAGTGAGCAGCAAGATATAGATGTTCCGTTCAAGCCTTCACGTGTTATTCTACAAGATTTCACTGGTGTTCCAGTTGTTGTAGATTTAGCTTCACTACGTAATGCATTCGCTGCACTTGGTGGAGATCCTGATAAAATCAACCCGGAAATTCCAGTTGACCTTGTAATCGACCACTCTGTACAAGTTGATAAAGCAGGTACAATTGATTCTCTTGATGCCAATATGGATCTTGAATTCGAACGTAATGCAGAACGTTACCAGTTCCTAAGCTGGGCTCAAAAATCATTCAACAACTACCGTGCGGTTCCACCAGCAACTGGTATCGTTCACCAAGTTAACCTTGAGTACCTTGCGAACGTAGTACATGCGGTTGAATCTCCAAACGGCGACTTTGAAGTATTCCCTGACTCTGTATTCGGTACAGATTCACATACTACTATGATCAACGGTATCGGTGTTCTTGGTTGGGGCGTCGGCGGTATCGAAGCAGAAGCAGGTATGCTTGGACAGCCTTCATACTTCCCAGTACCAAAAGTAGTTGGTGTGAAACTAACTGGTCAACTTCCTAAAGGAACAACTGCTACTGACCTTGCATTGAAAGTAACTCAAGTTCTTCGTGCACACGGCGTAGTTGGTAAATTTGTTGAGTTCTACGGCCCTGGAGTAGGACATCTTCCACTTGCTGACCGTGCAACAATTGCTAACATGGCTCCTGAATACGGTGCTACAGTCGGTTTCTTCCCAGTTGATGCAGAAGCCATCGATTACATGCGCTTAACAGGCCGTGATGAAAAACAAATTAAAGTTGTTGAGTCTTACTGCAAAGAAAATGGATTGTTCTACTCTCCTGAAAACGAAGATCCAGCTTACAATGATGTTGTGGAAATCGACCTTTCAGCAATTGAACCAAACCTTTCAGGCCCTAAACGCCCGCAAGATTTGATTCCACTTTCTCAAATGAAACAATCTTTCCATGATGCTATCAATGCACCTATGGGTAACCAAGGTTTCGGCATGGACAATTCTGAATTGGATAAAGAAGTAACTGTTAAATTTGCCGATGGTAAAGAAACGGTAATGAAAACAGGCGCGATTGCAATTGCTGCAATCACAAGCTGTACGAACACTTCTAACCCATACGTAATGCTTGGAGCAGGTCTTATTGCTAAAAAAGCAGTTGAAAAAGGATTGACTGTTCCTGAATATGTAAAAACATCATTGGCACCAGGTTCTAAAGTTGTTACTGGTTACCTTCGTGATGCAGGTCTTCAACCATACCTTGATCAATTAGGATTCAACGTAGTTGGTTACGGCTGTACAACATGTATCGGTAACTCAGGTCCATTAGCGGACGAAATCGAAGCAGCAGTTGCTGAAGCAGATCTTCTAGTAACTTCAGTACTTTCTGGTAACCGTAACTTTGAAGGTCGTATTCACCCACTAGTGAAAGCAAACTATCTTGCTTCTCCAACTTTGGTTGTGGCATATGCACTTGCTGGAACTGTGGACTTCGATCTTAACAATGATTCACTTGGTAAAGATAAGGATGGCAACGATGTATATCTTGCTGATATCTGGCCTTCACAAGAAGAAGTTAACGCTGCTGTTAAAGCAACAGTTACACCGGAATTATTCCGTAAAGAATACGAAACAGTATTCAACGATAACAAACGTTGGAATGAAATCCAAACAAGCAACGAAGCAATTTACGCTTTCGATTCTAAATCAACATACATTCAAAATCCTCCATTCTTTGAAGGATTGTCACCAGAACCAGGTTCAGTTAACCCACTTTCTGGCTTGCGCGTAGTTGGTAAATTCGGTGACTCAGTAACAACTGACCACATTTCTCCTGCAGGTGCAATCGGTAAAGATACACCAGCTGGTATCTACCTTCGTGAAAATGGTGTGAAACCACGTGACTTTAACTCTTACGGTTCTCGTCGTGGTAACCATGAAGCAATGATGCGTGGAACATTCGCAAACATTCGTATCCGTAACCAAGTTGCTCCAGGTACAGAAGGTGGTTTCACTACTTACTGGCCAACAGGCGATGTAATGGCTATCTATGATGCATGTATGAAATACAAAGCTGATGGAACAGGTCTTGCAGTTATTGCTGGTAAAGACTACGGTATGGGAAGCTCTCGTGACTGGGCTGCAAAAGGTACTAACCTTCTAGGCATTAAAACAGTTATCGCTGAAAGCTTCGAACGTATTCACCGTTCTAACCTTGCGTTAATGGGTGTTCTTCCTCTTCAATTCAAAGAAGGCGAAAACGCTGAAACACTTGGATTAACTGGTAAAGAAGCGATTGCTGTTAAAATCGACGAAACAGTTAAACCGCGTGATATCGTAACAGTTACAGCTACTGATGAAGCTGGAAACGTAAAAGAATTTGATGTACTAGTTCGTTTCGACTCTGAAATCGAAATCGACTACTACCGTCACGGTGGTATCCTTCAAATGGTATTACGTAATAAATTAAAAGGCTAATTTAAGCTTTTGAGGAGCGGCAAACCTACATGTTTAGGTTTGCCGCTTTTTTGTGTCAAATTTATGAAATACTGGAATAATATGAAATGATTTTAGGGATAGCGCTTTTCTGAATATGCATTTATTGATAAGATGGAAGAGGTTAGTTGAAATGGAAGTAAGTTGTTCTATTTCTGGAATTGAACAAATATTATATTGAAATGGGACTAGGGGGACGAGTATGCTTAAAAAAATTATTGCCTCGGTGGTCTTACTGTCACTGATTACGATAGCAATCGTGCAAGCGATGGATAATAAACCGGATAAAAATTCTGAAAATGATCCCCTGGGCGGACTGAAAATTGGTGCAGTGGCACCAGATTTCTCTCTAAAGACGCTCGATGGCGAGCAGGTTAATTTATCGGACTATAAAGGGAAAAAGGTAATGCTGAACTTCTGGGCTACTTGGTGCCCGCCTTGCAAAAAAGAAATGCCGGATATGCAGAAATATTCGCAACAGGCAGGTGATGATGTCGTCATTCTAGCTGTCAACATTGATCCAGAAAATGATGTACAAGCATTTGTTGAGGATAATGATATCACTTTTACTATTCCTTTAGACAGTCAGAGTGCAAAAAAAACGGTAAGTGAGCGTTATAAAATTCTTAGTATTCCGACGACGTACTTTATCGACAGTAAGGGTATTATCAGGAATAAAGCTATTTCAGCGATGCAACTTAAAGATATGGAACGAAACATCAATAGCATACAATAGCGAAACCTTTATATAGTTCTGTCTTTTTATCGACAAAAGGGATTCGGATTGATCTCATCCCGAACCCCTTTGACGTTGGAGGCACAAGTTGTTCAAAAGCGATGATTTCAATTTGGTCTCTTTGAATAGATTGATGTTTCGCAGATTGGTCAACTCGAGGGAATTTTCACCATGGATACTTTTTTATTTGGGATTATATCCTCACTAAATTGAAATTGCGGGAATCACTGTATAATAATTGGCTGGCCGAGACCCCGCAGATGCTTGTTGCGGTGAGGAGGCTTGGAAGACAGTCTTTGAAAAGGGAACGGGGTTCTGAAAACAGCTGGAACGTTTTTTAAAGGAAAAACTTAGTTTCAACCTCGCTTTTCTTCAAGCGTACCTACAGTCATACGGAATCTTTATATGTTCCGTTTATTTGTTAACAAAGTTGTCAAAAGTTAATGGGAAAATCAAAAAAGATAAAAAATTATGGTTAGTGTTTATGAAAAAAGGGTTAAAGTATAAAGAGTTGAATTTTTATCGGATTAAAAATCTGATAATTATGACAATTAATGGAGTGAAGACCATATAGTCATAATTTTACGTTAATTCGGCAATACTGAATAGTAAATTAAAAATAAGTAGGTGAAAAGCATGAAAAAAAGAAAAAGGACATTTGAAGAATTGATTAAAGAAAACAAAAAGGAATTATTGATGGACGTTAAACAAATGGAAAGACTTGAGGAACGTCTTGAAAAAAAACATATGCAAAAGGCTGAATAGATTTTGCGAAAGATTTCTTAAAAAGTCCAGTGCCGAAGGTCCCTTCGGAGTGCTGGCTTTTTTTTTATATCTTTTTCAAAAACTGGCATTCATGAATTTCCGCTTTTTTATCCATGATAAGAGAAGGAGGCGATAAAATGGGTAATCCCAAAAAAGATTCCAAACACTTTAGACCGAGCCATCAAGGGACACAACCAATAGCAGCGGGTGGGAATAACGGTAAGAAAATGCAGGACAAATCCGGCAAACATGCTCAGGTCATTCAAACTAAAGGCGAGTAACCAAGTGCTTAATACAGTACGTAATAATATTATGTAAACAAAATAACGTGAGGTGAAATTAATGGGCTCTTATAAACACAATCAGGATAACCGTTTGGATAATGTTGAAAAAATTCAGGATGCGATTCAAAATACAGAAGAAAACATAACCGCTGCAAATGAAACGTTATCATTCTCTTCAGGTGTGGAGAAACAGGCAATTGAGGCCAAAAATGACCGAAGAAGAAAGAGTATCGAGGGAATGAAGGAAGAAATGCAAGATGAGCAAGAAGCACGGGAAAGCGGTTATAGTAACGATAATATTTAACAAATAGGTAATGGGGAGAAAGAGGCGCGTAATCTTTCTCCCCTTCTCTGTATAGGGAAGCAGACAGTTGAGACAGCTTAAATGAAATTTGAACAGTTGTTATGGTAGAATGTTTATTGCAATAGAAATGAAAGTGGGGAAACAAAATGTTCATAGCTGAAAACGAAATTGAAGTGCGGTATGCAGAGACAGATCAAATGGGAGTTGTTTACCATGCAAATTATTTTATCTGGATGGAACTAGGCAGGACAAAATTGATAAATGATTTAGGATTTTATTATGCTGATATGGAAGCGGATGGCATCCTCTCGCCTGTTATGGATATTCAGGCTTCGTATAAAACCCCTGTTAGATATGGTGATAAGGTAAAGGTTAAAACCTGGATTGAAAAATATGACGGCTTACGGGTCGTTTATGGGTATGAGATCGTTAATGGGAAAGATGAAGTGGCGGCTACAGGTCATTCTTCCCACGTTTGCGTGAAAAAGGAGAGCTTCCGCCCGATATCCATTAAACGCATGTATCCTGAATGGCATGAGGCCTATGAGAAAAATAAAAAGCAGGATGAATTGGTTTAATTACAATTATTGAGGTGATCAAAAAATGGCTTTTGGGATTAAACGGGCAAACGTAGTAGCCTGGAAGCAGAAAATCGATCAAGGCCAAATAGCTTTTTTAACTCATTATTGGCTGGATGACCGATTTCCCGGTTGCAAGACGGTTACAAAAGTCGGATGCAAGGATTTAAGGCGTTTATCGGAGTGGGGTAAGAAATACGGGCTTAAAAAAGAATGGATTCATCACAGGAAGGATGGCTATTCTCATTTCGATCTTTTAGGGGATAAGCAAGCGGAAATTCTTAGGGCGGAAGATATTAAAGAGCGCCTGCTCGATTGAATAAGAAAAAAACAGCAGTTTACACCGCTGCTTTATTGTCAAGCATCCTTTTCATAGTGAAATTCAGGTTCAGCCAGTTTTTCATTGAAAGTAACAAGTAAATCATGACCATCAAAGTACCATAAATCTTTTTCTTCTACATAGAAATTAATTTCATTTATAGTTGTTACGGCTGCTTCAGCTTCAGGTTCTTCTTGCATGATACCTAATGAAAAGCCGCTTTGGACGGTACTATGCCCGCCATATCTTACATAAAAGCGCAAATGAGAGCCTTCTTGAAGCCCCAGCTCATCAATATACCACTTAGCTGCTTGATCGGAAATGGTCAGTTTCATACTAATTCTCCTTCCTAGAGGTTCGTTATTTAAGTATAAAGTAATTATAAAGTAGATGCGAATAATGTGCGTTTAAGAAAGGAAACAACCATGGACATAATATATAATATTTGTTTCATAACTCGAAAAAGATCCAACGAAGTTGAAGTGTTGATGCTATTTCGCCAAAAGAATCCGAATAGGCATAAATGGAATGGTATAGGCGGGAAAATAGAACAAGGTGAAACCATTGATGAATCGATGGAACGCGAAATTCTAGAAGAAACGGGGTTGAAGGTAAAGGGTATGACCTTTCGAGGGATTGTGACATGGAATCAAGCGGGTGGAATGTATGTTTACCGAGCTGAAGAGGCAGGGGGCGGGCTTACTGCCTGTGATGAAGGGGAACTTGCCTGGAAGCCATATCAATGGGTTATGGAGGCAGATGAAGTAGTGTCCAACATAAAGTTTTATCTAGAAGATATATTACAGGATGACCCACCACTGGAATTTGCCTGTATTTATGAAAATGAACAATTAATATCCGTCAAAAAGAAGCCGTTGGCTGATTTGGCAAAAGAATTGACTTTCACCAATTAAAAACCGCCCATATGCGGTTTTTTTGCAGATATTCCGATTTCTAAGCTATGTATCATAAAGTGGTGAAGAATATTCGGAATATTGTTATGTTTAATGAAATAAGCAAGATTGATATCGTTTCAAAATGATTAAGCTGAAAACTATATAGTGTGAAGATATGCGAAATACCATCTATTTAATGACCTTATACAGAGGAGGCTAACTGCTTTGCGGAAAACGGAGCTGTTAAAAGGAAGTACGGAAATGGTGTTGCTTTCTTATTAGCTCAAAGGATATGTATGGGTATGAGATGATCGAACAGCTCAAACAGTTAAGTGATGTATTATTAAGAAGGAATGCTTTACCCAGTTTTAAAAAGGCTGAAGGAGAAAGAGTATTTAAAAAGTTACTGGCGGGATTCCTTAGAAGGACCAAAAAGGAAATACTATTATGCGACGAAATTAGGTGTTACTCAGTTTCAGGATCAATGGAACGCCTTTCAAGAATGTAATCCTTAAGGTCGTTTCACACACAGGTGAACGCACACAAAAATAGCTGCAGATTCCTGCAGCTATTTTGTATTTTCTTTTGCTTCAGCTTCGGCCAGCTTTTTCAGCAAGACAGGTGTAGGCATATGCATGATTTGCTCTAAAGGCAAATTTAGGGACTTGGATAACTTTATTGCGGTTTCCGGTGATATTTGCAATGGCTTCATGGCTCTTTCTCCTATCGATATTTAATAGCTAGTTCCAGTGTAGCCTCTGTTCTTCAATTATTCAATCCTAACTTAACCATTTCTCTTAAACGAAATCCATATTATTCTTTTAATGTGAAGTAAATGTAGAAATATTCTAGTGCCTTTTACCTTGACAAAAGAATTTTAATGAGGAAATAATAAAATAGGTGTAGTCTAAATGAATCATTAAATTTACATTAATTTTCAGTTAAATGAAATCTTATGTTAAATCGGTGGAATATATTGGATGATTTTCATAAAATCGAAGCCGAAAAAAGCAATCTGGTTTCAAAAAGCAAAAGAGAGACAGAGGGTATATTGGATGTAAGCAGTGAACAGGTGAAACATTGGGTTAATATCATCGATTTAACCGAATTTGATTTAAAGCTGATTCATGCTTTTAGCGAACAACCGAACCGACGAAAGAGTTGTTGATACCTTTTATCAAGCGATTCTGCTGGTTTCTGAATTGAAAGGGATAATCACGGAGCACTAGGAAAGTTAAGGAAAATGTTAATTTCTCATATGCTAATGCTACCTTTATTCAATGGTGTGATTGACGATGAATTTGTTGAATTGCGGACGAAGGTGGCGAAGACTCATTATAGAATTGGTTTACAGCCCCGGTGGTATTCCTCCGGTTTTCAAAATGTACCTGAACACGGCAAAAGAATTATAGAATGGAAATAAGCCCGTGCGGCGGACGGGCTTATTTCCATTCAAATATCCTCAAGAATTTCTCTTAAAGCCATTTGACTTTGGGTTCAGTTTTATCGATAATTCGTTTAATGTTCGCCCGATGCCGGTAAAAAATGAAAATTGTCAATATAGCCATTACAATAATAAGGGCCCAATCCTTAGGATGAAATACTAAACTGTATATAAGAGCAATCAGACAAGCAATCATGGAAGAAAGCGAGACATATTTGGATATGTATAAGGTAATGAAGAATATGATAACGGCAATGCCAAAAAATAATGGTTCATAAGCAAGAATGACACCAGCAGAGGTTGCCACCGCTTTTCCGCCCCGAAAGTTTGCGAAAATGGGAAACATATGCCCGATGACTGCAAAAACGCCGGCTAGCAATAAATGGATTTCCACACCCAGTAATACAGGAAGAAAAGTAGCTAAAGTCCCTTTAAGTATATCCATGATCGTAACGGTAAGCCCTGCCTTGACACCTAGTGTCCGGAAAGTATTTGTCCCGCCCAGATTTTTACTGCCGTGCTCCCTAATGTCGATTTTGTAAAAGGTTTTACCGATAATTAAACCGGAAGGAATCGAACCAATCAAGTAGGCAGACAGTATAGTGATGAATGTAAGCATTGTATGACCCTTTCTTTAAAGAAAAATCTTCTTATTTTTATCACGATTAAGAGGCTGTTTTTTCCCTTTTTCGGAAATAAACTGAAGGAATAGCTAAAAAACAACCTAAAAATACCTGATAAGCTTTTCTTATTGTAACATTTTCGTGACAAAATGGTACGGATGTCCAAAAAAAATCCATTGGAAAATGAATTTTCCTTGATGAACATGCGTCTTTTGATATACGTTTAAGTTCAAAGGTTTATGTTTTTTTATTTTCGTTAATATAATGAAGAGTACCTATTTGTGTATAATGATACAATACGTGTGGCCTGTTTGAACATAAGGATAATTAAGTGGTGCACACCTTTTCGAAACCTATTCTTTCTTGTATAATGGTTTTTCTTAATAATGGTAATACTCAGCTTTACTCTGTAAAATATCTTTGTTAAGGAATACTTTTTAAGCAAATATTACATTTTATGATAAAGGGGATTGATAAGAATGATACAAAATCCAAGCAGAGAAGAAATGGGTCAGATGTTAAAAAAATCGAAGCGCATAGCTGTTGTTGGTTTATCAAATAACCCCGAGCGTACTTCTTATATGGTATCGAAGGCCATGCAGGATAGCGGGTATGAAATCATCCCTGTAAACCCAGCTGTATCTGAAGTGCTGGGTGTCAAGGCAGTAAAGGCACTTAAAGATATTGAAGGGCACGTCGATATCGTCAATATTTTTCGCCGTTCAGAATTCCTTCCCGAGATTGCCAAAGAATTTGCAGAAATCGATGCTGATATCTTTTGGGCGCAGCTAGGGGTAGAAAACGGGGAAGCCTATAATTTTTTGAAAGAAAAAGGTTATACTGTCATCATGGATCGATGCATAAAAGTGGAACACGCCCTTACTAAGTAGAGTGAAAAGAGCGGGACTTCCGCTCTTTTTTAAAGGAATCGCAATGTTTAGCTGTGTAAAAATCAATAATGCCAGCCATAGCGGAGGTTGAGAACGGGCGGCATATCCAGGCAATTTAAGAATAATTTGATTAAAAAAGTAAAAGTATATTTGCCAAATGAAAAATTACCGCTACAATTAGAACGGTAGCTATGACACGTTTCAACAATGTGAAAAGATCCAACCAAGGGTGCTAACGCTAATAAAAGGGACGAAAAAATAGAACACTTGTTCTTTGTTCGTAAAAGTATTATACTTTTAACATGATATTAACGTATGAATTAATTTGTTAAAGCTAGTGAGTCATTTCATTGCAGTATGATTTGGCCCGGAAATTGTGTTTAGTAAGGAAAGGGGAATTTCTGTGGCAAAGAAAGTAAAAACAATCGAGTACAATGATGATGCAATTCAGGTACTGGAAGGACTCGAAGCGGTCAGAAAACGTCCCGGTATGTATATCGGCAGTACTGATGCACGCGGACTTCATCATTTAGTGTACGAGATTGTAGATAACTCCGTAGATGAGGCTTTGGCTGGATATGGAGACCAAATTAGTGTGAAAATACATAAAGATAACAGTGTAAGTGTGTCAGATAAGGGCCGTGGAATGCCTACCGGTATGCATAAATTGGGTAAACCGACGCCTGAAGTCATTTTGACGATTCTTCATGCTGGCGGTAAATTTGGACAGGGCGGATATAAAACGAGCGGAGGCCTTCATGGAGTAGGTGCCTCGGTCGTCAATGCGTTGTCTGAATGGCTTGTCGTGACAATCAAAAGGGACGGGTTCATTTACGAACAACGGTTTTTCAATGGCGGAAAGCCAGAAACGACTCTTGAGAAAATCGGTAAAACCAATCAAGCTGGTACCAGAATCCACTTCAAGCCCGATCCGAAAATATTTTCGGTGACAACTTTTAATTATGATATCCTTTGTGAACGTCTCCGTGAATCGGCATTTCTTCTGAAAGGCATGAAAATCGAATTGACGGATGAACGTAACGACCAGCAAGAAACTTTTCACTATGAAAATGGAATAGAGGCTTTTGTGGATTACTTAAATGAAGAAAAAGAAACCCTTCATAGTGTTGTCAGTCTTGAAGGGGAACAGAATGGGATAGAAGTCGATCTGGCCTTTCAATTCAATGATGGTTATTCAGAAAATATTTTAAGCTTTGTAAATAATGTTCGTACAAAAGACGGCGGCACCCATGAGATTGGTGCAAAAACGGCCATGACGCGGGCATTTAATGATTATGCCAGAAAAATGGGGCTATTGAAGGAAAAAGATAAAAACCTCGAAGGTACCGATATACGCGAAGGATTGTCTTCAATCATTTCTGTACGTATCCCAGAAGAACTTCTTCAATTCGAAGGACAGACCAAGAGCAAGCTTGGAACAAGCGAAGCCCGTTCTGCAGTTGATTCTATCGTGTCAGAGCACTTAGCCTACTTTTTTGAAGAAGATCCGACCACGAGTACCCTGTTGATCAAAAAATCGATTAAAGCTTTCCAGGCCCGGGAAGCAGCACGCAAAGCGCGTGAAGATGCAAGAAGCGGGAAGAAACGGAAGAAATCCGATGCCATCCTTTCTGGAAAATTAACACCAGCTCAATCGAAAAATCCTGAACGGAATGAATTGTATCTTGTAGAAGGGGACTCTGCAGGAGGTTCCGCAAAGCAAGGTCGTGATCGCCGTTTCCAAGCGGTACTGCCATTACGTGGTAAAGTTATCAATACGGAAAAGGCCAAACTAGCGGACATTTTTAAAAACGAGGAAATAAATACAATCATCCACGCTATCGGGGCAGGGGTCGGGGCAGAGTTCAATACGCCGGACACCAATTATGATAAAGTGATCATCATGACTGATGCCGATACGGATGGGGCCCATATCCAAGTGCTTCTGTTAACATTCTTTTACCGCTATATGAAGCCATTGATAGAGTCAGGAAAGGTTTATATTGCCTTGCCTCCTTTATATAAAGTGAGTAAAGGGACCGGAAAGAAAGAAGTCATTGAATATGCTTGGAGTGATGAGGAACTTCAGGGAGCGATAGACAAGGTAGGGAAAGGCTATATGATTCAGCGCTATAAAGGGCTGGGTGAAATGAATGCCGATCAATTATGGGATACTACCATGAACCCGGAAACCAGGACATTGATACGCGTGAAGATCGACGATGGTGCCCGTGCAGAAAGACGTGTAACAACGTTAATGGGGGACAAGGTTGAACCGCGCCGTAAATGGATTGAAGCCAATGTCGCTTTTGGTCTCGAAGAAGAATCGAATATTTTAGATAATGAAAATATGTCGATTGAAGAGGAGGTCATTAACGATGGCATTTGAAGAAACGTATAGAGATTTACCGCTTGAAGAGGTAATCGGAGACCGCTTCGGGCGATACAGTAAATATATTATCCAAGATCGGGCACTTCCAGATGCAAGGGACGGATTAAAACCGGTACAGCGCAGGATATTGTATGCAATGCATGTAGAAGGAAATACACAGGAAAAAGGATTTAGGAAATCAGCAAAAACTGTCGGTAATGTAATTGGTAACTATCACCCCCATGGAGATTCATCTGTTTATGAGGCAATGGTCCGTATGAGCCAAGACTGGAAGCTTCGGAAAGTCATGGTTCAAATGCACGGAAACAATGGTAGTATTGATGGCGATCCGCCTGCTGCGATGCGGTATACTGAAGCCAGGCTTTCATCGATAGCCTCAGAGATGTTACGTGATATTGAAAAAAGGACTGTAGATTTTGTACCGAACTTCGATGATACTTCGGAAGAACCCATTGTATTGCCAGCGATGTTCCCTAACTTGCTTGTAAACGGATCCACAGGAATATCTGCCGGCTATGCAACGGAAATTCCACCACATCAAATAGGTGAAGTCATTGATGCAGCCATTATGCGAATCGATAAGCCTGAAGCGACAGTCGCTGATTTAATGACAGTCATAAAGGGGCCGGATTTCCCTACAGGCGGTATCATTCAAGGAATTGAAGGCATTCGTAAAGCCTATGAAACAGGTAAAGGGAAAATCATCATTCGCGGCTTGGCGGAAGTGGAAACGATTCGCGGCGGCAAACAGCAAATCGTCATCACTGAAATCCCTTATGAAGTCAATAAAGCGAACCTTGTTAAGAAAATGGATGAGTTCCGTCTTGACCGGAAAGTTGAAGGTATCGCTGAAGTAAGGGATGAAACGGACCGTACAGGACTGCGTATCGTCATCGAATTGAAAAAAGAAGCGGATGCCAATGGCGTCCTGCATTATTTATATAAAAATTCCGATCTTCAAATTGCTTACAATTTTAATATGGTCGCGATTTATAAAAAACGGCCAACATTGATGAGCCTGCCAAAAATGCTTGATGCGTATATCGATCACCGTAAAGAGGTAATTGTGAATCGTTCCCGTTATGAGTTGCAAAAAGCACATGACAGGGCACATATCGTAGATGGTTTAGTAAAGGCTTTGTCCATATTAGATGAAGTCATCTCTGTCATCCGTGCGTCTAAAGATAAACGGAATGCCAAAGATAACCTTATTGCTAAATTCGCTTTTACAGAAGCGCAGGCTGAAGCCATTGTTTCCTTACAGTTATATAGACTGACAAATACTGATATTACGGCACTTGAAGCAGAGGCAGCGGAATTGAAGAACAAAATCGAGGAATTGACCAAGATTCTCGGCAGTGAAAAAGTTCTTCTTCAAGTAATAAAAAAAGAACTTCGATTCATTAAAAAGGGCTTTGATGACGGACGGCGTTCCAAAATAGAAAAAGAAATTGAAGAAATCAAAATTAATCTTGAAGTCTTGATTGCGAGTGAAGACGTGATGGTGACAGTGACGAAAGAAGGGTATGTCAAACGGACGTCATTACGGTCATATGCAGCATCAGGCGGTCTTGATTTTGGCATGAAGGATTCCGATCGCCTGCTCCAGAGGTTGGAGATGAATACAACAGATGTCCTGTTGCTTTTCACATCCAAAGGAAACTACCTCTATTGTCCAGTTCATCAGCTTCCTGACATTCGATGGAAGGAAACAGGTCAGCATATCGCGAACATCATTCCGATTGACAGGGAAGAACAAATCATAAAAGCGATTCCGGTCAAGGATTTTACCCTGCCGCAATTCTTAGTGTTCATCACGAAAAATGGTATGGTTAAAAAGACTGAAATAGCTTCTTATAAAGCACAGAGACATTCAAAACCGCTGGTTGGTGTCAATTTAAAAGGTGAAGATGAACTGGTCGATGTCCATCATACCGATGGACAGGCAGACCTTTTCCTAGTCACTCATAACGGCTATGGTTTATGGTTTGATGAAGAAGAAGTAAGTGTTGTCGGTGTTCGGGCAGCAGGAGTCAAAGGGATTAATTTGAAAGAAGATGACTATGTCATTGGCGGAAAGGTTTTAGCCAAGGATAGTAAAGAATCGATCCTTATAGTTACCCAGCGCGGAGCCATCAAGAAAATGAAATTAACCGAGTTTGAAAAAACGAGCCGGGCAAAACGCGGTGTCGTGGTCTTGAGGGAATTGAAATCCAATCCTCATAGGGTCATTGGATTTGATACCATTAACAAAACCGACAGTCTATTCATTCTTTCTGAAAAAGGAATCATTGAAACCATTCATGCCGCTTCATTAAAAAATCATGATCGATACACGAATGGATCATTTGTTTTTGATGAATCGGTTAGTGGAAAAGCGAAAGAACTATGGAAAATATCATTGGAAGATGACTCTCCCATAGAGTAGTGAATCATTTTTTAAAACGGGATGCTGATTATTATCAGCATCCCGTTTTATATAGTAAGAAGATGATATACAACAGTTATATCGGTCAAGAAAATTCCCCAGTCATGCCCCATACATATTGACTTCATTTTGAGGTTACCTTCTTAATTCAAAAATGACTTATTGAGTCATTTTTAAATCCTTGTTTACGAACTTAATAATGTTACCCGGTCCATAAATCATTCAATTTTGAATTTTAATTTCGATTGAATCTAGGTAGTATAACGTTTTATTTTTGGCACATTCCTTGCATCTTGTTAGTATGACTTCTTGGATTCATGGCGGGAAGGGATACATGAAGGATTATCCAGTTGAATGTTTCTATAGGGATGCTTGAATCACTAGAATATTTGATTGTACGTCCGAAATCCCATTATTATACAATTGAAGAGAAAAATATAAAACTAGTCTAATTGGAAAGTGGAGGGGTTAAAATGGATTTACGCTTATCGGATGAACAAAAAATGGTGCAAAAAACTATACGCAAGTTCGTGGAAAATGAGTTGATTCCCTTGGAAAATGAAGTGCTTCGCAATGAAATAGCAGGAAAACCCAGTTTACCAGATAGGACATTAAAAGAATTACAGGAAAAAGCAAAAAAGGCTGGGTTTTGGGGCATCAATACTCCTGAGGAATTTGGCGGGGCAGACCTAGGGCAGCTAATGATGGCAATTGTCTTGATGGAAGTATCAAAAACGTTCGTGCCTTTCAGCTTTGGGGGTTCGGCGGACAATATTCTTTATTATGGAAATGAAGAACAGAAACAGAAATATCTGATTCCTACGATTAACGGGGAGAAAAAGTCCTGTTTTGCCATGACGGAGCCGGGAGCGGGGTCCGATACGCGAAATATTAAAATGACTGCAGTAAAAGAAGGTAACGAGTGGGTGCTTAATGGGGAAAAAACTTTCATTACAGGTGGAAATGATGCCGATTTCGTCATGATCATTGCTGTAACCGACAAAGAACGTCATCAAGTAACCGGAACGGAAGGGGTCACCTGTTTCATTGTAGACCGTGACATGGGCTGGAGATCGGAGTATATCAACACGATGGGAGAATGGGGACCGGCCAGTCTAGTTTTTGATAAGGTCAGGGTACCCGAAGAAAATATTTTAGGGGAAGTGCATGGCGGTTATAAACTAGGCTTGGAATGGATTGGGTTTGCAAGATGGATTGTAGGCGCACGCGCTGTCGGCTCTGCAGAAAGACTGCTGCAAATGGCTATAGAATACGCTAAAGAACGAGTCACATTCGGTAAACCGATCGCTGAGCGACAGGCCATTCAATGGCAGATTGCAGATTCGGCTGTAGAAATCGAAGCTGCAAGATGGCTTGTATTGAATGCGGCATACACACTTGATAATGGGGAAGATAATCGCCATTTAGCTTCAATGGCTAAACTCTATGGAGCGAATATGGGGAATAGGGTAGTTGATCGCGTATTGCAGATTCACGGTGGCATGGGTTATACGAAGGAGCTTCCTATCGAACGTTGGTACCGTGAGGCTAGGCTTTGGAGGATTTATGATGGAACGGATGAAATACAGCGAATGATCATTTCCCGCAATTTGATTAAAGGACATGTTAAATTAGGACAATTTTTATAAAAGATTAGGAGGAAACGATTATGACTGGGAGATTTTCAGGGAAAACGGCTTTAGTCACGGGTGGGAGCAGAGGGATTGGCAGGGCAATCGTCGAACTATTTGCCAGTGAAGGCGCTAAGGTAGCCATAATCGATATCAATGAAGAGGCTTTGACATCAACAGGAAATGAATTAAGGGATAAGGGGTATACCATTTTTACAAAAGTGGCCAATGTCGTCAATTCCGATGAAGTCGAGGCATCCATAAAAGAAATAGCTGACGCATTCGGATCACTTGATATTCTCGTGAATAACGCAGGGGTCATCCGGGATAATTTACTTTTTAAAATGACCGATTCAGATTGGCAGACGGTAATGGATGTGCATTTAAAAGGTACCTTCAATTCAGTACGTACCGCCCAAAAGCATATGGTTGCAAATAAATATGGAAGAATCATCAATATATCATCCACATCAGCCCTCGGGAACCGCGGGCAGGCTAATTATTCAGCTGCTAAAGCCGGGCTTCAGGGGCTAACAAAAACACTAGCGATCGAGCTTGGTAAATATGGGATAACGGCGAATTCAGTCGCACCTGGTTTTATCGAAACCGAAATGACGAAAGAAACAGCTAGACGGGTGGGAGTGAGTTTTGAACAATTCATCCAGGATAGGGTAAACAGTATTCCTGTGGCTAGAAGCGGGTTGCCAAGTGATATTGCTCATGCTGTTGCATTCTTTGCTGATGAAGCATCCTCATTCATCAGTGGACAGGTTTTATATGTTGCAGGAGGTCCAAAGAATTAAGGGAAAAGGCGGAAAGATGTTCAACGAAAGTATGGAAAACGATCCTAACCCGTAAAAATATAGTGGAACGGGGAGCCATGAAAAAATTTGCATTATCGATAGGTGATCCCCACCCGATTTTCATAGATGAAGAAATAGGCAGGCAATCAAGGTATGGAACGAATATGCACCACCAAATTTGCCGAGGGTTTTTGACTTTGGGATGATTGAAGGCTTAAACCTTCCGAAAAAAGGGTTGATTCGCGAGGAGCAGATATAACGCTACAACAGGCTACTGGAGGTGGGGAAGAAATCATCTGTTATACAAAAGTGAAATACTATTATGAGCAAAAAGGAAAACAAGGGAAAATGGGATTTCTAGCCTTTAAAAATGATGGGACGGATTCTAATGGGAAATTGTCTTTACTGCTGAACAGCCTGTCATAATCAATGAAACTTATCAGAAGGATAGTGATGAGTAAGTGACGACATTAACTGAACTTCATATTGGTGACTCGTTACATTCAATTGAGCTTGAACCTGTAACCCGTCTGGATCTCATTAAGTATGCTGGCGCATCAGGGGATTTCAATCCCATTCATACGATTGATGAGGAAGCAAAAAATGCAGGTCTTCCCGGTATCATCGCACATGGAATGTGGACATTGGGAAACCTCGCAAAGCTTTTCAGTAATCTCTTTATGAAATTGGATTTATCGAAGAATACAAGATTCGTTTCAAAGGTACGGTATTCTTGAATGATGTCATAACTCTGCAAGCGGCGGATCTAAAAGAAAAAAATGGGGCCAGATATTTTTTCAATGTAGCGGCACTAATCAGTCAGGTAAGGAAGCGATCGGTGGAGAGGTTATTTTTAAGGCCTGAAAGTAGTGATGAAAATTATTTCATCACTACTTTTTTTAGTAGCGAAATTCGACAATTTTAAAGGAGATTCGAAATTTATCCAGAATTGTACTTAAAAAGATTTCTCTTTAGCGGCGGTGAATAATAATGAATCAAGTGAAACAGGATTCTCAGGTTAATTTGCTTAAAGGTTGGACTTTTCCTGCACTTGTAGTGGATTCTGCGAACCGGATAAAGGATTGGAGCAATTATTTTAATCAATCGATAGGTCAGAATCTTAATAAAACATTGACCGAACAATTCGATGAATGGCAATTTCTCGATAAAAGCCTTGCAGCTGCAAGACTGTATGATAAACGGTATTTATTTTTATTAATGAAACAAATGGATGCTGACAATTTTCTTTATATTGGAAAAGAAACACAATTTTCGGATGATTCATTGATTGATGCTCATGAAACGGATAAATTGAATCGGGCTCTGGATGCCATTATCGAAAATTCCTATGACGGGATATATATCACCGATCAATATGGAATCACTCTTTATACCAATTCAGCAATTGAACGGATCACGGGCATTCCAAAAGAGTATTATATAGGCAAGTCAGTGGACCAATTGATCAAACGCGGCATCTTGAACGCTTCGGTAACGCATAAGGTAGTGAAGCTGGGGCGAACGGTATCAGTCGTACAAGATAATTTTGCTGGAAAAGAAACATTGATTACAGGAAGTCCCGTTTTTAATGCAGCAGGGGAAATAGAGCAAGTCGTTACGAATATAAGGGATTTATCAGATTTAAATGAACTGATGCATGAGTTGACGAAAGTTAATGAATTGAATAATCATTATAAGCAGGAAATTGAAAAACTGCGGAAGATAACAAGTCAGGATGGAGTCGTTTTTGTCAGTGACAAGATGAAAATGATCTATGAGATTGCTGAAAGAATATCGGATATAGATGCGACCGTACTCATTCTAGGAGAAACTGGCGTTGGAAAAGATGTCCTTGCCCGTAATATTTATAATCGGAGCATCCGATCTAAAAAAGGGGATTTCATCAAAATAAACTGTGGGGCAATTCCTGCTGATTTATTGGAATCAGAGCTCTTTGGATATGAAGGAGGGGCATTTACGGGTGCCAATCAAAAAGGTAAACCTGGGATGTTTGAGCTGGCAGAGTGTGGGATCTTATTTTTGGATGAAGTCGGTGAGCTTCCCCTGCAACTTCAAGTGAAGCTGCTTCGGGCCCTTCAGGAAAGGGAGATTCAAAGAATCGGAGGTACAAAGCCAAAGAAAATCGATGTTCGCATTATAGCAGCCACTAACCGAAATCTATCGGAAATGGTCAAATCGGGTGATTTTCGTGAAGACCTCTTTTATAGGCTGAATGTCATTCCGATAACGATTCCCCCTCTGAGGGAAAGAAGAGAAGATATCTTAGCGTTGACTGACTTATTTTTAACAAAGGCAAACGAACAATATAAATTCTCAAAAGAAATTGATTCGAAACTGAAGGAATATTTTTATCAACTTGATTGGCCAGGAAATGTCCGTGAATTAATTAATATTGTGGAAAGGCTCGTCGTGCTGACTGAAAATCAATTATTATCGATTAACGACCTTCCAGAAGAATATCAGCCGGAAAATAGGAATCAGCCGAACCGTAATTCTTCCTTAACTTTAAAAAAAGCGGTGGAAAGAGCCGAAAAGGAAATCTTGACGAAAGCGGCTCAAACCTATCAAACTACATATGAAATTGCAGAGGCCCTTGATTCCAGCCAGGCAACGATTGTGAGGAAACTAAAAAAATATCGATTAAAGGTCAGTGAAAAGAATAGGTAAGCACAGGGGATTACCGTTTATCGGTGATCCTCCTTACTTTTGCCGAATATAGCCTAATAGGTGGATTTGAAGTAGATGGTAAGAAATAATACACGTTGAATGAAACAGGGGCGAATGCTAAACGATTAAGTCAGGAATATGATTCGTCGATCATTTTCACGCCTCATAGCAGAGATGGGCTTGCACTGCGGTCTTTAATGAAAAAGAGGAATACGAGTGAACCGGCAGTGACCGAGGGCGGAAATTCATTAACCGTTTGAATTCCGCCGAATTATGAAGGGTATATCGACCTGTTTACAACATAGGAAATGGAGTATTTCGGAAAGAAAATTGCCGCGTTCCCATCAAGCAAGGCGGTAAAATCGTTTTTAATTCGTCGATTGATGAAAATGGAGGATTTGCATCAACAATTGTCGTAGGCGCAGTAGAATACGGGAAAGTTGTCCCCGTCCGTTAAATGGGTCAAGGGATGGAGGTGCCCGGGTTCGGCGAAGCATATTAGTTTCGCATTTTGTTATATTACTTTGAGTACACCGTTCCCAAATCTGGAACAATATACGTTTTTTTCTAGAAAAAATCAGGACAAAAAAAGAAGGATCCTATGAGTAAATTACGGACATTAATAGGCTATATATGCACGATTATATCCAGGAGTAATGAAATTTTCTTGGATTCCGGATAAGGTGCAATGGCATTGGTTTTTTAGGGAATTAGCTAACAAACATCACAAAATATCTTGAATCTAAGTAATGAAAACGCTGTCATTGAATATAATATGAAATATAATTTCATTATTATCTATTAAATAATGAAATTATATTTAAGTAAATGATAATAGGAGGATTTAATTGTCTATGGAAGAACATCTGCGTTCATTAACGACTGAATTACGGAACGAAGATACGGTGAATATCGATAGTTTAAATACGCTGGAAATCATTTCAGCAATCAATAAGGAAGATTTAAAAGTGGCAGCAGCGGTTCAGGAGGTTTTGCCAGAAATAAAAACGGTAGTTGAATGGGCTTGTGAATCGTTAAAAAAAGGTGGGAGACTCATATACATCGGTGCAGGAACGAGCGGAAGACTCGGTGTTCTGGATGCCGTGGAATGTCCACCGACATTCAGTACACCACCTGATAGAGTGTTGGGAATAATCGCAGGAGGGGAAAAGGCGTTTGTTCGAGCCATCGAAGGAGCGGAGGATAAAGAAGAGTTTGGGGAATGTGATTTAATCGACGTGGATCTTACAGCAAATGATACGGTTATTGGCATTGCAGCAAGCGGCCGTACCCCATATGTGAGAGGCGCTTTACGTTATGCAAGAAAAGTTGGGGCTAAAGCGGTGGCATTATCATGCAATAAAAACGCGAGCATCACAGAAGCAGCTGATATAGGGATTGAAGTGGTGGTCGGACCGGAAGTCTTAACAGGGTCCACGAGAATGAAAGCGGCAACCGCACAGAAAATGGTCCTCAATATGATCTCAACGGCTACAATGATCCGGTTGGGAAAAGTCTATGAAAATCTCATGGTTGATGTAAATGTCAGTAATCAAAAACTGAAGGACCGTGCAATTAGCATCATAGAAACTGTAACAAATGCTGACTATAATCATGCTTTGAATATGCTTAAAAAAGCAAATAATCAAGTTAAACCAGCGATAGTCATGATAAAAACGTCAACAGATTATGATAAAGCAATGGAGTTACTAGAAAAAGCGGATGGAGATGTCAGAAAAGCCATTTCGATTTATGAAGATTAAGGAGGGAAGCAATGGCTACAGGAGGATTATCCATCATACAGACGATGTTGAGCAAGCTCCCGCAATCAGAACAAAAACTAGCAGAATATATTCTTCAGAATCCTCATGAAGTTGTGAACAGCACTGTACAGGAATTGAGTACTTCTGCTCAAACAAGCGGGGCTGCTGTTATTAGGTTGTGTAAATCGCTCGGAATAAAAGGGTTTCAAGATTTGAAAATAAGGATTGCCGGAGATTTGATGAAAACTGTTGAACAGGGCTACAGGGATATCGAGCCCTCAGAATCACTGTATCGGATTGTTGAAAAAACAACGAGTAATTCGATTCAGTCCATTCGAGACACATCTGAAATAATCGATCACGACACTCTCAAACAGGCGATAACGTTGATGCTGAACGCTAAAACCGTCCACTTTTGCGGCGTGGGTGCCTCGAATATAGTTGCTGCAGACGCTCAGCAAAAATTACTTCGCATCAATAAAGGGGCAACGGCTTTTACGGATATGCATTTAGTTGCAACCCTGATTGCAAATGCTGATGAAAATGACATCGTTTTTGCCATTTCATTCTCAGGGGAAACTCCTGAAGTTGTCGATATACTGAAGCTTGCTAAAGAACGCGGGGTCAAGACGATCGGGCTGACTCATTTTGGCCAAACAACGGTATCTTCCTTGTGTGACGCCACACTGTATACATCCTTTTCGAATGAAGCACCATTTAGGAGTGCAGCGACATCATCAAGATTGGCGCAGTTATATATGATTGACATTTTGTTTTTGGGGATGGCTTCAGAGCAATATGAAGAGACTGTCCAATATATTGATAACACCAGGTCTGCAATCAAATCGATGACGAATCGTTATAAATGAAATATTACGAGATTTGACAAAGGGGGCTTTTGAATGGGTAAGGGAGATAAGTACGCCAGTTTAGCAGAAGAGTTATTGGGAAAATTAGGCGGGGCATCAAATGTTGCCGATGCTGCACATTGTATGACCAGACTAAGGGTAATGCCAATCGATCGTTCAAAAGTAAACATGGAAGATATAAAAAATACGGAAGGTGTTCTGGGCGTCATTGAAGAGGAAACGATACAAATCGTCCTGGGGCCAGGCGTGGTGAACAAGGTTTATACAGAATTTGAAAAGCTTTTGGAGTCTTACGGCGGTTTGAACTTAAAAGAGGTGGCATCGAAGAACAAATCAGAGAATGATAGAAAAAATGCAAAACCTTTTAAACTTTTTTTACGCAGGATTGCAAGTATTTTCATCCCTTTAATTCCCGCCTTAGTGGCATCTGGTTTGATTACCGGTATAACAAAAGCGACCGTTCAAGCGGGGTGGCTTGCAGCAGAATCGCAATTAGCCATCATATTAACCGTTATCGGATCTGGGTTGTTTGCCTACCTGGGGATTTTGGTTGGGACCAATGCGGCTAAGGAATACGGCGGATCACCTGCACTTGGTGCGCTGGCGGGTATCTTGGTCATCAATCCGGCTGTCGGCGACATATCATTGTTCGGTGAAAATTTGCTCCCTGGACGCGGTGGGTTGATAGGAGTCCTCTTTGCCGCTATTTTCATAGCCTTGGTGGAAAAACAGGTTAGAAAATTCATTCCTCAATCACTGGATATCATTTTGACGCCAACCATCGCTTTACTTTTTACTGGGATTGTCACTTACATTGTTTTTATGCCGCTAGGAGGTTTTTTATCGGATGCCATTACGACAGGGTTATTAAATGTCTTGGATTTCGGCGGTGTAGTGGCTGGATTCGTGCTTGGAGCGACCTTTCTTCCCCTAGTCATTACTGGTTTACATCAAGGTTTAGTGCCTGTCCATCTAGAATTGATCAATTCTATTGGGGATGATCCACTGCTTCCCATCTTGGCAATGGGTGGTGCAGGCCAAGTTGGGGCGGCATTTGCCATCTATATGAAAACGAAGAAAGCGAGTTTAAAGAGAGCAATCGGCGGAGGCCTTCCTTCAGGTCTGCTTGGTATCGGCGAACCCCTTATATTTGGAGTGACTCTGCCATTGGGCCGGCCTTTCTTAACGGCCTGTTTAGGTGCTGGAGTAGGTGGGGCATTCCAAGCACAATTCGGAATTGCGACGTCGTCCATTGGTGTTTCCGGACTGCCGCTTACATTTTTAGTGCATCCAAATCAAATCGGTCTATTCTTGGCTGGGTTGTTCATTTCCTATATAGCAGGATTTATTTTTACGTATTTGTTTGGATTTAATGATGAAATGGCCGTTGAATTCAAATGATCGGAATCTCTTTTTATCTGCAGGACCCACTTGCAGAAGCACAAATCATCCATGCTGCTAACCTAGGAGTGAAGAGGGCCTTTACCTCGCTTCATATACCTGAAGAAAAGGGTGACCTCGTAAAGAGGATGATTAGGCTTTTAAAGCTTTCAGAGTCCTATGGAATGGAAATCCATGCGGATGTCTCATTAAATACGCTTAATCATTTGGGGATTTGTAAATTTACGGATTTAAAGCAATTGGGTATTAAAGGTATTCGTCTTGATGATGGGTTTGATCGAGAAGCTGTTACATCTTTATCCAAGGTGTTTTCCCTCTCACTGAATGCAAGTACGTTGAATGAAGATGATCTTCTAGCCATACTTGGGAGCGGGGTAGAACCGGAAAGTTTGATAGCTTGGCATAACTTTTATCCTAGACGTGAAACGGGCCTTGAGGAAGAATTCTTTCATGAACAAAATCGAATATTCAAGAAATACGGTATACCGATCTTTGCTTTCATCCCGGGTGCTGGAAGTAAACGCCGTCCTCTTCATGATGGTCTTCCTACGCTTGAAAAACACAGGTTAATGAATCCTTACGCTGCCGGTGTTGAGCTATTTCAGCATGTGGACGGCGTTCACGTAGGAGATCAAGGAACCGAGAATAATATGCTTGAGAATCTAACTGCTTATAAAAATCTCAATATTCTTTCTATTAGAATAGAATCCCAACTTTTTGAAGGCGGTCAGTATAAATTAAGGCCAGATGTTTCTCAAGATGTTTTCCGGCTGCAAAATACCCGCGTCACAGCAAATGTCGTGCCGAGTAATACAGTTACACGCAGCCTTGGATCCATAACGATGGACACGGAAGATATCGGGGAGAGATTCAAATTTGCAGGAGAGACTTGGAGGCTAATCACAGAGTCAATGTGATAGGGCGAGTAATAGTTGAAGATATTCCCTTGCTTTCCCTTCTAAAACCTGGTCAATCCATAGAACTGTTAAGTGAAGGGAAATTGAGCTCGAACGATCAATGATACTGGGATGAACGGATATATTACATGAAGGCATGTTAAAGAAGGCGGCTGATGGGATTCCAGATGCTGCCTTGATTTCTTTATAGGATCTATTTAGATCATTTCCACTTCATGGTACTGGATATGGAAGTGTTGCTGCAAGAACTTAAAGGTAAACAAGGGAGGAAGCCTAAATGATAATAAGGATATGTGTCCCCGCTGGAATCGCATTATTCTTGGTAATATCCATTCTGGGAGGGAATGCGGCTGCAAAGGGATTAGAGAACGAAAATTCAGCATCGGATGTTCAGGAAATCGTTGAAAACATGACAGTTGATGAAAAAGTCGGCCAAATGCTCATGCCGGATTTTCGTAATTGGCAAAAACAAGGAGAAGGGAAGGCGACAGGGTTTATTGAAATGAACTCAGAAATTGCAAGCATCATTAAAAAATATCATCTAGGCGGTGTGATTCTGTTCGCTGAGAATGTAGTCGACACCGAACAAACAGTTCGGCTCACGGATGGTTTGCAGATGGCAAGCCCAGACCTTCCGCTGTTCATAACGATTGATCAGGAAGGTGGAATCGTAACCCGCCTTCAAACCGGAACGAACCTTCCAGGTAATATGGCGCTTGGTGCAACCAGAAATGAGAATTACGCTTACCAAACTGGAGAAATCATTGGGAGGGAACTGTCGTCACTTGGCATAAATGTCAATTTTGGGCCGTCTGTCGATGTCAATAATAATCCCGGAAATCCTGTCATTGGCGTTCGTTCCTTCAGTTCTGATCCGGAACTTGTATCAAAGCTGGGCATTCAGACCATAAAAGGATTGCAAAATCAGAACATAATAGCAACGGCCAAGCATTTCCCTGGCCACGGAGATACAGCAGTCGATAGTCATTATGGTCTCCCTCTTGTCTCTCATGATAAAGACCGCTTGCGTTCCATCGAGTTGGTTCCTTTCCAAAAGGCCATCGATGCTGGAGTGGATATGATGATGACTGCACATGTTCAATTCCCTGCATTCGATGACACTACGTATATCAGTAAAAAAGACGGCCAAGAAATTATGGTTCCTGCAACGTTGTCACATAAGGTCATCACGGGTCTATTACGTGAAGAAATGGGTTTTGAAGGTGTTGTGGTTACAGATGCTTTGAATATGAAAGCCATCGCGGACAACTTCGGACAGGAAGAAGCTGTGGTCCTTGCCCTGAAATCTGGAGTGGATATTGCATTGATGCCTGCACAGGTTAATTCGCTCCAAATGGAAAAGAATATAACCACTGTATTCAATGCAGTGAAGGCAGCAGTGGAAAGCGGCGAAATTCCTATAGCTCAAGTCAATCAATCTGTAACGAGGATACTTGAACTGAAAGTGAAAAGAGGGATTTTAAACCCTGATAAAACTCCAATCGATAAAAAGATCAAAACCGCACTTCAAGTGGTCGGGAATGAAGATCATTTGAAAAAAGAAACGGAAATTGCGGAAGATGCCATCACACTATTAAAAAATGAAGGCAGAACCTTGCCTTTCAAACCTAAGAAAAATGAAAAAGTTTTAGTGCTTGCTCCTTTTGATGATCAAGTTGAATCCATGTCAAGGAGCATCCGCGAATTAGCTGATAAAAAGAAAATAAAGAAAGTCCAAATAACGGGTATGAGTTTTTCGGAAAAATCATTTACAGATGAAGTGGCTAGACTTATTGATGAATCAGACTTTGTCATTACTGGTTCCTATATTGTCAAAAATGATCCGACTGTCAATGATGGAGTGATCGATGATAGCGTTCAAGATTCTTCGAAGTGGGCAACAGCCTTCCCAAGAGCGGCCATGAATCATGCTAAGAAGCAAGATAAAGAATTTGTTTTAATGAGTTTAAGAAACCCTTATGATGTTGCAAATTTTGAAGAAGCGAAAGTAGTGCTTGCTGTTTACGGATTTAAAGGTTATTCGAATGGGCGTTATAGACAGCCAAATATTCCGGCAGGCATCTCGACCATTTTTGGAGGATCAAAACCTAAAGGCACTTTGCCGGTCGATATACCATCAGTGACTAAACCCTCTGAAAGCCTTTATAAACTTGGATATGGATTAGATATTAAATCAGGAAAACCCATTAAAAAATAGAGGGGGAAGTAATTTGAAAAGAATGATTATTTTATTTACCATTTGCTTGTTTGCTTTCGGCATCGTTTCGTCAAAAAGTGTGACGGCTGTCAAAGAAAAGAAAAATCAAAAGGTCAGTCCCGGAATTGAAGTCCTTTTAAAAGAAGAAAAGAACGTGTTAAGAGGAAAGAAAGTGGGGTTGATTACGAATCCAACTGGCATCGATTCTAAATTAACTAGCATTGTCGATCTACTTCATGACGATCCGAATATTAATTTGACTGCGTTATTTGGTCCCGAACATGGAGTGCGCGGAGATGCACAAGCTGGTGATAGTGTTGAATATTATATTGATGAAAAAACAGGTTTGCCCGTTTATAGCTTATATGGTAAAACGAAAAAACCGACGCCTGAAATGTTAAAAGATGTTGAGGTCCTTGTCTTTGATATCCAGGATGTCGGAACACGCTATTACACTTATATCTACACGATGGCTTATGCAATGGAATCAGCCAAAGAAAATGATATCCCCTTTATCGTGCTGGACCGGCCGAACCCACAAGGCGGGGAATCGGTAGATGGGCCGGTACTTGAACCTGAATACTCATCTTTTGTTGGTATGTACCCAATACCGCTTAAGCATGGGATGACCGTTGGGGAACTCGCGACTTTGTTCAACAAGGAGTTTAAAATTGGTGCAGATCTAAAGGTCATCAAGATGAAAGGCTGGAAACGAGATATGGATTATGACGATACTGGGCTTCCTTTTGTCTTGCCGTCACCGAACATGCCGACCGTTTCCACTTCATTCGTATATCCCGCTACAGGATTGATCGAGGGAACGAATGTCTCGGAAGGCAGAGGAACGACTAAACCATTCGAACTGATTGGTGCTCCCTATATAAACAGCGATGAACTTGCTGGGAAATTAAATGCGTTACGGTTACCTGGCGCAAAATTCAGGGCCGCCTCATTTACACCTACGTTTTCAAAGCATGCAGGTAAACTCAGCCATGGAGTCGAGATTTATGTTACGGATAGAGCGGAATTCAAGGCTGTTCCTACTGGACTTCATATCATCAAGACCATCCATGATCTATACCCAGATGATTTCGAATTCCTTGCAGCCAACAATTTCAACCTATTGATTGGCAATGGGTGGGTAAAGTCAAGGATTGAAGAAGGTTCATCAGTAAATGAAATCATCAAAGAATATCAAGTAAAGCAGGATGATTTTAAAAAGGTTCGCAAAAATTATTTGCTCTATAAATAAAAGTGAAGAAAAGTCCGGTTGGACTTTTCTTTTTTTATTAACTTTCGATGGAGGAGTAAATTGCTAAGCCTTTTTTCCTGAATATAGACAATTTATAAATGAAATGAAGTTCTAAAATAGAAGGAACCGTTGTCTAATAGAATATAGGGTTTGCCCTAAATCAATATTGTCAGGAGGAAAGCGGGATGAAAAAATATCTTCAAAAAATTGGACGTTCCTTGATGCTGCCAGTAGCCGTGTTGCCGGCAGCCGCCATTTTAATGGGGATCGGTTATTGGATAGATCCAGCAGGATGGGGAGCAGGAAGTCCGTTAGCAGCCTTCTTAATAAAAGCAGGTTCTTCGATCATTGACAATATGGCTATCTTGTTTGCTGTAGGGGTAGCGTTGGGGATGTCGAAAGGAAAAGATGGGGCCGCCGCTTTGAGTGGGCTTGTAGCCTATCTAGTCATAACGACATTGCTTTCCACGGACTCGGTAGCGATGCTGCAGGGAATTGATGCAAAAGATGTAAATCCAGCATTTGAGGAAATAGAAAATGCATTTGTCGGAATTCTCTCGGGGCTTGTAGCTGCAGCTATGTATAATCGGTTCAGTAAGGTCGAGCTGCCGGATGCATTCGCTTTCTTTAGCGGTAAACGACTTGTCCCCATCCTTACTGCTGTTGCCATGTTACTGGTTTCCCTAATATTATTCTTCGTATGGCCACTCATCTACTCCTGGTTAGTTATATTTGGAGAAGGAATAAGTGAAATGGGTGCTGCTGGAGCAGGACTCTATGGATTCTTCAATAGGCTGTTGATACCAACAGGTTTACATCATGCGTTAAACTCCGTTTTCTGGTTCGATGTAATAGGACTTAACGATATCGGCAATTTCTGGGCTGGAACGGGAATAAAAGGAACCACAGGCATGTACCAAGCTGGATTCTTTCCCGTCATGATGTTCGGTTTGCCAGCTGCGGCTCTTGCCATGTACCATTCGGCAAAATCCCAGAAGAAAAAACAAGTGGCATCATTAATGCTCGCTGCAGGTTTCGCTTCGTTTTTTACAGGCGTTACTGAACCATTGGAGTTTGCTTTCATGTTTGTCGCACCTGCCCTTTTTGTGGTGCATGCCTTATTAACCGGAATTTCGTTAGCTATTGCTGCGACTTTCCAATGGACAGCAGGGTTTGGTTTTAGTGCAGGATTCATTGACTTTGTTTTAAGTTCAAGATTGCCGTTGGCAAATGATCCTTATATGCTGCTTCTTCAAGGACTGGTTTTCGCTGTAATCTACTATTTCTTATTCCGCTTCTTGATAAAAAGGTTTAATTTAATGACTCCCGGAAGAGAAGCTGATACAGAAGATGAGCTTGATGGTGGAGGAGCGAATGCACAAGCAGACAGCAGTCTAGACGGGTCTAATCAGAGTAAATTCTTCGGGATGGCTTCTGCAATTTATGAGGGGCTAGGCGGAGACGCTAACGTAATAACTGTAGATAACTGCGTTACCCGTTTAAGAGTGGAGGTGGAGAATATGGGAGCTGTCGATCAGAATAAAATCAAATCAACAGGGGTTGCTGGAATCAATATCGTGGGTCCCCAAAGCATTCAAGTCATCGTAGGGACACAGGTGCAATTCATAGCTGATGAAATTGAAAAGATCCGACGGCAATAGGAAACCGGTTAATGCAACTATTGGTTTATGCTTGTAAATAAGGTGGGTACTCTAATCTACGATCAGTATTGTGCTTTCTCATCTTTTCTGATCGTAGAGTTTTTTATGAAAAAGTACCGTTTTAAACGTACCAATAAATCGACTTTCATTAAATCGATTCCTAATAGTAGATATACCTTTAGACACTTTTCCCTTAAATTAGAATAAAACGAATCGATGTTCTATAATATATTAAGGGTATTGTATTAAAGGATTTGCCATGAAGCTTGGAGAATTAGTAATGAAGCTCGTCCATCATGCAATTGAATGGCTAGGATTTCATCGGAAATTAATGTTTTAGCTGCATACATACACGTCACCGCTTAAAACACGATCGTCTAAGTTTTGGGCAAAGGAAATCTTTTGATTTTTTACTAGTATAGGAGAGGTTCCGGTCATGTATAAACCAAAAACCAAAGAAACTGACAGCAGTGTTATTGAGTTCATTGAGAAGGTCGATAATCTAAAAAAACGTGAAGACGCATATAAATTATTGGATATTTTTACCGAAACGACAGGTCATGAGGCAAAGATGTGGGGACCGAGCATCATTGGTTTCGGTACTTATCATTATAAATATGAATCTGGTCACGAAGGCGATGCCCCTCTAGTTGGCTTTTCACCTCGTAAAGCAAAAATCAGTTTATATTTTACTCCGGGCGACAAAAGAAGAGCAGAATTGTTACAGGCATTTGGAAAACACACCTCCGGAAAAGGATGTGTATACATCAATAAAGTGGCAGATATCGAAATTAATGTTTTGAAAGAATTGATTAATCGGTCTTTCAAGTTTTTGAGAGAAACATATCCGGACAATGATGAAAAATAAAGCATAAGATCAGTTTTATAATTGTTTTAGAGGAACAAGAAAGCGAGAGGGAACGAATGAGAAAAATTAAAGTCGGCATAGTTGGGTATGGATTGTCGGGTGCTACATTTCATGCGCCATTACTAAGTGTTTTAGGGGATTTTCAAATAACGAAAGTAGTCAGCTCCAAAAAGGAAAAAGTCCAAAAAGATTTGAAGGATGTGGAGGTGGTAAGCAGCTTAGACGATATTCTTGAAGATGCGTCCATCGATTTGGCTGTTATTACGACACCGAGTGGTTTACATTATGAAATGGCCAAGCAAAGCTTGTTAGCCGGGAAGCATGTCATCCTGGAAAAGCCGATGGTAGTGGAAGTTTGGGAGGCAGAGGAGCTCATTAAGATTGCCGAGGAAAAGAATCTGCTATTAAGCGTCTATCATAACCGGAGATGGGATAATGACTTTTTGACGGTGAAAAAACTTATTGATGATGGAGTGCTTGGGGAAATCAATACATACCAGGTCCATTATGATCGATTCAGGCCGGTGGTCAGGGATAGATGGAGGGAAAAACCAGGCCCAGGAACAGGTATGCTATTTGACTTAGGATCACATCTGATCGATCAAGCCTTGCATTTGTTTGGTTTGCCGCAATTCGTTTGGGCAGATGTATTTTCACAAAAAGAGAATGCCCAAACGGATGATTATTTCCATGTGATATTAGGATACGAAAAGCTGAGAGTGATATTGCATTCAGGCTCGATCGTACCGGTTAATGGACCGCGGTTTCAAGTGCATGGAAGTAAAGGATCATTTATCAAGTACGGTCTCGATTGCCAAGAGGCGGCGCTAAGTGAGGGGAAAAAACCGGTGGATGGCTCTTGGGGTTCAGATGATCCTGAGTTTTATGGCAAGCTAGTTACCATTGAAGGCGAAAATGAGACATATGAAACCATTGAAACTCTGCCTGGTTCTTATTTAACGTATTACCAGGCAGTTGCCGATAGTATATTGCACGGGAAAAAAGCTCCGGTCACTGCTCAAGAGGGACTATCGGTCATTAAAATCATTGATGCGGCATTCGAAAGCAGTAAAGGGAAAAAAGCAGTGTTTATTAAATGAAATCCATTTTCCCATTATAACAACAATATGAAATGAGAAGAACTGAATGATAAGCGGCCTAATTCTCTTCCAAGAGGAAAAAGGACGCTTTTTATAGCTGTTTACGCACGAAATTGGAGTAAATACTTAAGAGGTTGAAGCGTTACTCGTGAGTTTGTGCCATTTACTCGTGAATTCGAAGCAAATACTCGTGAATTCGAGCTTTCTAGAAGATTTTGACCTGATTACACACGAAATTGAAGCAAATATTTAGGAGATTGAAGCGTTACTCGTGAGTTTGTGCCATTTACTCGTGAAATTGGAGCAAATACTCGTGAGATTCGTACATTTACCCGTGAATTTGAAGCAAATACTCGTGAATATACTGTTTTGCAGGATTTCGATTACAAGCAGAAAGGATATAAAATCATAATGAAAACCCCCGAATAGCGGCAGCTACTCGAGGGATTTGTTAAATGAATAAAATTGATCGTACCTTCTTCAGCCCTAGGATAATGCCTTTGCATGAAGAGATCGCTTTTGCCAAGCCATAGTGATCATCAAAGTGATGAATAAGAGGAAAAGGCCCAACATGAACGGATAGGTAATGTGGACATCATACATCATTCCGGCAAGTGTGGGTCCGAGCACATTTCCGATACTCATATACGCATTATTCATCCCCATTGCAAAGCCCTGCTCATTTCCTGCCATCTTGGAAATCAGTGTGTTAAGAACTGGACGTAAGATGGAGGTGGAAAGGAAGATGATAAGTGAGATTAAAAAGAAAATCAGGTAACTTGAAGCAAAAAGTGATAGGAGGAAACCGATGGCTGCAACACTGATAAAGATATTCAGCACATTCACTTCCCCAAAACGGCGTACAATCCGGTCGACGACAAACAATTGTACAATTACACTGACGATACCTGTGGCTGTAACCATTACAGCGATGTCCTTAGGACTTGAATTGAATTGATTATCAAGATAAAGCCCAATTACAGACTCATATGACATTAATCCAAAGCTCATTACAAGTGTAATGATGAGTGGGATGAAATAGGGCATTTTCACGGATAAGGCAATCTTCCGAACCAACGTTTCAGTTTTTGCATCCATGGATTGAGTAATTTTTGCCGTTTCGCTTTCTTTTAAAACAAAAATGGAAAATACCACTGCTGACAGGGATACAAGCGCAGAAATCAAAAAGGGAAATTTCAAGCCAAAGTCAGCTAAAAATCCTCCAATTCCCGGACCGACTACAATACCTAGGGACATGGCGGCAGATACTAAACTATTGCCTTTAGCGCGCTGATCAAATGTCGTGATGTCAGCTACATAAGCAAATATTGCGGGTATAAGCAAAGCGGCTCCGATCCCACCGATGATACGTGAAGCATACAATAACCAAATGGAATTGACTGCATAAAAAATAAACATGGATAATGTCAAACCGACCAACCCATAAATAATCATTTTTCTGCGCCCAAATTGGTCTGTCCATTTTCCGGCAATTGGTGAAAAGATAAGTTGTGCACCTGCGAAAATGGCAATCATTAGGCCAGCGGCGGTTCCGCCTTGATTAATGGAGGCCAGGTATGCTGGTAAAATGGGAATGATGATACCGAAACTTCCTATTGCTATAAACATATTGATCATTAGGATAATGATCTTTTTACGTTGCTCTGCTGACATGGACAGCCTCTCTCTCTCTCGTTAAAAATCAATAACCATTTTAATTCGTATGGTTAATTTTTTGATACGTTAATTATGTTATAGTTTTATATAGATAGTTGTCAATAAGAAAGGATTGTCAAACATGCATTCAGGTGAATTGTACAATTTACATATTGAAATCAAAGAACTAAGCAGTCTCTCACAGGAATTAGTGGAACCGTTATTGGTAAAATACGATTTAACCTCTGTACAGTATCGCGCATTGCAATTAATAGTCTCAAATGAATCCATGCCTGTTAAATATGTTTCGAATCATTTGAAGATCAAACCTGCAGCAGGAACTGCGCTAATTGACCGGCTCGAACGAAAGAAATTGATTGAGAGGGTACACAGTGAGGATGATCGGCGGGTCGTTTTTATCCAATCAACCGAAAGTGGAAGGGAAACCTATCATTCCATCAATAAGTGTTTCGCCAAAATCTTTCGTGACTTTTATAGCGTCTTAAATGAAGAGGAAACGGAACGGCTTAAACAAATGGTGGGGAAACTGACCGAACACGTGTCGTCTCTCATAGAGAATAAAATATAGTCTTCCTGACATGTCCAGGTTCCTTTATATATAGAAAGAAAAGGCACTATATTAATTTTCATTTTGGTCTAATACATATTAAAGCAGGAATTTCAGTATAACTTCACTGCTTTTAGGGAGTTTATTATCTGAATAACCAATTAATTATTAAGGAGTATCTAAAATGACAGCATTGAAAATAAGGACTATCTTTAGGAAAAAATAGCGGGTATTCATAGGTTACTTTGTAACAATTCGTTTTAATTTTAGGCTTTGTTAAGTAGTATTGTTGTTTTTCAGGTATAAAATATGGGAACGTCCGATTTGGACGTTCCCGTTCTTATTCCATTAAAGCCTACTATAATTGAATAACTGTAAAGCTAATGAAGATTTTTTAAAAGCTGCGTTTCTCTGGCCAAGCTCCTTGCATTTTACTAAGGAATACAATTTGCCCAATATGATATGCATCGTGCATTGCTAAACTCTTCAGTTCAAGCACTAATGGATTATCTCCTGGAATCTGTCTATACAAATCTTCATGTTCTGATTTTGCTAGTATTTTTCCAAGTTCACGATGAACATAAAAGTATTCTTGTTTTGTTTCCTTCCAATTTTCTAACGTCTTAGTTGGTAATCGAAATGTAGAGTCATTATTTTCTGCCTGTGGTTCATTCGCTGTTTTACCAAGAAATCGCATCAGATATCTCTTTTCAAAGAAAAGTAAATGACAAACTAATTCCCAAATAGAATTCATTGCCCCATCAGCTGGTTTCCAAATTGCCTGTTCAAAAGTGATGTCCTCTAGCACTTTTTCAAGTGGTGGAAACCAGTCTTCTTCATCTAAGCAACTTGCCCATTGTTGTAACAAAAGTGTCTTTACATCCATTTTCTATTCCCTCCAATTTAATCCCTTTGGTCAAAATTCATTTGCGTCGTGTTGTAGATAGCTCACTAATTAAGGTATCATGCCAATTCCTTGTTGAATGTTCCGGTATTCGGAAAATTCTGATAACATTAGTTTATCATAAGTTGTTTTAACTGAGAAAGAATTATTTTGGTTATCGCAAAGTTATCTTTTATATGTTTGATGGTGTCTAAGTATTGGAACCAGCTCAAATAATGGTCTAGATATTTAAACGCTCCATCCAGCTCTTTAAACGGCTGTGATAACTATTTATATTCTGGATGTGATAAATCCCTTTAACTCGCTTCCTACCATTTGCTTTAAAGCGATGATGCTCAATTCCTTTTTCTTTGGCATAAGTCATAAACGCCCGCCAAGCATCCGTACATAGAACATTTTGTATTGTTAGCTTGGAACCTGACGCTTCGTCCAAACTCTTTTTTATAATACGCCCTTTTCCTATTGTTTTGGAAAACGTTATCTTTTGGCGGTCTCTGGCTACAAGAACGCATACTTGATCCTTACTTATTCCACTAAACTCCGAACTACCACCGAGTAACCTGGGTTTTCGACATTGAATATTCCGTTTTCCTTTCTCGGAATAGAGGAAATAGGTTTCATCCATTCCTACTATACCTTCGAAAAGTTCAAAATCCATCTGTTTCAATGCAGTTAGAATTTTATGCCTCCAATAAAAAAGCGTCACATAATGAGCACCAATGAGTTTAGCTGATTTCCGAAAGGGAATACCCTTCAATCATATTTACTAGGCATATGAGTTCTGTGAAGAGGAGTGTTCGTCATATCTGTGAATGTTTTACCGCACTCTTTGCAGCGGTATCTTTGACGTTCAATGGTATTGATTGTAGTTTTTACCTGATATTTACCAAAGGGAATGACATTAGTGGATTGACAAGGGGTGCAGGTGTAGCCGTCTTTGTGTTTCTGTTCTGATACATCAGTGAATACAGACTCTGTTTCTCCCGCACTCCCTAATGAGTTTGTGAAGAACTCATTCAATCGCTGCTGGTCTCTTTGGCTAAGATTTCTGATTTGGTTAATTATGTCCGCTAACGTCATTAAAACTCACTCGCTCTCAGTAAATTTAGTTCATTGTTGAACAACTGTTCGAGCAAATCAAATAACAACATTATTCTTTAACAAAGTCTAATTTTAAGGACTTATTGGGCATTCCCTTAATTGATCACACTATATGGGGAAATTTATTGGATTGGCACATGGATAAATAATTTATCATTTTTTAAAAAGTGATTCTGTAAATCAAACATTATAACGTTACATTGATTAGTTCAGGGGAATATGATAATCTATTTATGTAAAGAAAATTAAATGAATTCGCACAATTAAGAAATCGTATATAAAGTTACTTGCACTCGATAGGATGTACCGAAAAGGATGAGGGAAATGACAGGTAGTTTAATTCTGAAAAATGTAAAGATGTTAGACGGAACTGCAGCAGATATCATACTGGAAAATGGGGCGATTAAAGAAATCGCTTTGCCCGGAACTGCATCTGGAGATGAAATAATAGATTATGATCACAAAGTTTTTGTTTCCAGCGGATGGATTGATATGCATGTACATGCTTTCCCGGAATTCGACCCTTATGGTGATGACGTTGATGAGATTGGATACAAAACTGGTGTAACAACGGTCATTGATGCGGGAAGTACCGGGGCAGATAGAATATCAGATCTGGTTAGCAGCTGTGAAAATTCCAAAACGAATGTTTTTGCATTTCTGAATATTTCGCGGATTGGATTGAAAAGGATTGATGAGTTATCGGATATCTCTTGGCTGGACGAGGGGGAATTAAGGAAGGCAATTTCTAAGTACGGGGATTTTATCGTTGGACTTAAAGCGAGAATAAGTAATAGTGTGGTTGGTCCAAATGGTATCGAGCCATTGAAAATCGCCAGGAAGTTCTCGGCTGAAACTGGTTTACCTTTGATGGTTCATATCGGTTCAGGGCCACCTGAAATAAAGGAAGTCCTTGATTTACTTGAGGAAAAAGACATTATTACACATTTCTTAAATGGTAAAGCGAATAATTTATTTGATGAAAGAGAAGAGCCACTGCCTGAGCTCAGTAAAGCGATTGAACGTGGTGTTCATTTGGATGTCGGTCATGGAACGGCAAGCTTTTCTTTTCAGACTGCAGAAACTGCGAAAAAACGGGGAATCTGCTTCAATACGATCAGTACGGATATATACCGGAGAAACAGAGAGAATGGGCCTGTTTTTCATATGGCAAATGTGCTTACAAAATTTTTGTACCTTGGTTATCCATTAAAAGAGGTAATAGATGCAGTTACGGTTAACGCGGCTGCTTGGTTGCATAAGCCAGAGCTAGGTAGGATTTCAACTGGGGATATTGCGAACTTAACCTTATTCTCAATCGAGAATGAGCCGACCCTTTTATGGGATTCCGATGGCGAAAAAAGAATGGCAGAAAAAAGAGTTGTCGTAAAAGGAGTGGTTATAAATGGAGAGTTCATTGAATGCTAAATACGGTTTGAAAAGAGTCATCAATGCAAGCGGAAGAATGAGCATATTGGGGGTTTCTGCCCCAACTGACACAGTGATGGACGCGATGAAAAAAGGTGGACAAAATTATGTTGAAATTTCTGATTTAGTCGATAAGTCAGGACAGCATATAGCGAATTTGCTTCATTCTGAAGCTGCGGTCGTCGTAAACTCGGCATCAAGCGGAATTGCCCTTTCAGTAGCGGCGATCGTTACTGAAGGAAACAGAAGGAAAAGCGAAAGGCTTCATCAAGAACCGATTCAAAGGAATGAAATCATCATGCTAAAAGGTCATAACGTACAGTATGGTGCACCGGTTGAAACCATGATTTACCTGGGTGGCGGAAAATTGGTTGAAGTTGGGTATGCAAACGAAGGGAAGGCGGAACATATAGCGGAAGCCATTAATGAAAATACTTCTGCCATTTTATTCGTGAAATCTCATCATGCTGTTCAGAAAAATATGATATCGGTCGAAGAAGCATGGGAAGTGGCCAAAACGAATAATATCCCCCTGATTGTCGATGCGGCAGCCGAGGAAGACTTGGAGAAATATGTACAATTTGCCGACTTGGCGATTTATAGTGGATCAAAAGCCATTGAAGGACCCACATCCGGGATCGTTGCGGGCAGAAAAAAATATATCGAATGGTTAAAGGTTCAATTGCACTGCATCGGAAGGAGCATGAAGGTCGGTAAGGAAACCACCTTTGGGCTGCTTCAGGCATTGGATGAGTATTTTGTCAAACAGGATAATAGTGAAAGAGAGAAAGCTAGTTTACAAGTTCTCAAGACACTTGACTCAATTGATGGCGTAAAAGTAACGATCGTACAGGATGAAGCCGGTCGTGCCATATATAGAGCACGTATTTCCATTGACCCTTTGATAACGGAAACAACGGCAAAGGAAGTTAACGATCGGCTCAGAAATGGGGATATTGCCATTTATACACGTGATTATGGTATACGGCAAGGCTTTTTCGATATAGACCCCCGTCCATTTCAAGGTGATGATATAAACGTCATTGAAGCTCAATTAAGAACCATTTTAGGAGGAAACCAAGGATGACTAACATAAACAAACGGTTTTTGAATGATCGTGTAGCCTTAAATGTACTTGCCAATAGAGTGGAAAATGCAGTGGAAGTCTTTGAAGCGGCGGAAGGCCATGTATTGGTTGGCGTTCTTTCAAAGGATTATCCAACAGTTGAAGCTGGTGTTAAAGCAATGAAAGAGTACGGGGAAGTCATTGATGAGGCCGTTTCAATTGGATTGGGCGCGGGCGATAATAGACAGGCAGCAGTTGTCGCAGAAATTGCAAAATACTACCCAGGCAGTCATATTAATCAGGTTTTTCCGGCTGTAGGTGCTACAAGGGCAAATTTAGGTGAGAAGGGTAGCTGGATAAATTCACTTGTTTCTCCAACGGGGAAAGTCGGTTATGTAAATATTTCAACTGGTCCAGTAAGTGCAGGTGCAAGTGAAACTGCCATTGTCCCTATCAAATCTGCCATCGCACTGGTTCGCGATATGGGAGGAAATGCATTGAAATACTTCCCGATGAAAGGCCTGAAGCATGAAGATGAGTATCGTGCAGTTGCAAAAGCTTGTGGTGAAGAGGGATTTGCTTTAGAACCAACAGGTGGAATCGATTTAAATAATTTCGAGACCATTCTGGAGATAGCATTGGAAGCAAAAGTGCCTAAAATCATTCCCCATATCTATTCTTCCATCATCGATGAAGAGACTGGAAAAACGAATGCGGAGGATGTTCGGAAATTATTAGCCATAACAAAAAAATTGGTTGAAAAACATGCCTAAAAGGATTGTGGCATTCGGGGAAGTAATGATGCGTTTGCAGGTACCAGGGTATGAATTGCTTTCACAGGCTAACACTTTGCAATACTCCTTTTCAGGCACGGGGGTAAACGTTGCTTCTGCGATGACAAAGCTTGGACATGATGGATATCTCGTGACAAAATTACCGGATAACCCCCTTGGGGATTCAGCGGTTTCAGCTTTACAGCGCTTAGGAGTTGGAAGGAACTTCATCTCTAGAGGTGGCAAATACATGGGGATGTACTTTTTGGAAAATGGATTTGGACAGCGGGCGAGCCGTGTCACATATTCCAATCGACTGGAAAGCAGTTTTAATACAGCATCCATATCCGATTATGATATGGATTTGATTTCAGAAAATACAGATATCCTCCATTTTTGCGGAATCACGCTTGCAATGGGGGAAAATGTACGGGAAAGCATGAAGGTGCTGGCTAGAAAAGTAAAAGAAAAAGGCGGTACAGTCTGTTTCGATTGCAATTACCGCCCCTCTTTATGGAAGGGAGGCTACGCTGACGCAAAGCCTCATTATGAAGCAATGCTTTCTTTGGCCGATATCGTCATGATGAATGAAAAAGATGCCCTATATATTTTAGGAATGAAGTCAGAATGCTCTACAAGAGAAGAACAGCTTGATGAGCTAATCCCTTACGTTGCCAGGAAATTCAATATTCAATCGATAGCAGGGACACATCGTTCGATCAACAGTGATAATACCCATACATTGAGGGGATATATGTACAAGGAAGAAACATTTTACTTTTCCGATATTCTATCATTTTCCGTATATGATAGAATTGGTTCAGGCGATGCTTATACCAGCGGGATCTTACATGGCGAATTGCTGGGATTTCCCCCTGAAAAGACAGTTCGGTTTGCGGCTGTATCAGGAATGCTGGCGTGTACTGTCGTTGGGGATACTCCTTTGGTAACGGAAAAGGAGATACTCTCGGCCATGGAAGGTAAAATGGAAGATATAAAGAGATAAAGGCAGGAGATTAGGGATGAATGTGAACAGAAAGAATGGACCGATGTATTTACAGATAAAAGAAATAATGAAGGATCGTATTTTACATGGTGTTTATGCCATCGACACAAACATTCCCTCCGAGCCTCTATTGGAAGAAGAATTTAATGTAAGTAAGGTCACTGTCCGTAATGCAATCAAAGAACTCGTGCAAGAGGGGTATGTTGAAAAGAAAAGCGGCAAAGGCACCAGAGTCATAGCTAATGGTTCGATTGTCAAACTTTCTAAAGGAAAGCGTTTCACAGAGCTTTTGGTGGAGGAAGGGCACTTCATTTTAAAAAAGGTGTTAAACATAAGTCAAGTTGACCTTTCTTCAGACGCTAAGCTTCATTCTTTATTTGGTGACCATTGCACAAGAATCGAACGAATATATTTATTGGACAATGAGCCTTATATTTACTTTACACATTATGTTTCACTTAATTTAAACCAAGAAGAGATAAAAGAGGTCCAAATCAATTCTTTGTACCGATTTTTGGAAGAGCAAAACGTCAAACTTGAAATATTCAGAGATGAGTTTGCCGTTGACATCGCACCTGATCACATTTGCAAAACACTGAAAATCGAAAACAATAGTCCAGTATTAAAAAGGATTCGGATTTCCAGTGATGGGGACGGAAATGTTATGGAATACAGTGAAGGGTATTACAACACGGATAAACAGAACTACATTGTGACATATAACGAGCCGGTACAATAATCTTATTTATTGTACGGGTTTGATTGTAAGCGATTTCAAAAGGGGTGGGGAGAACTTATGGATCTATATTTATTAGGAATCACGCTGATAGCAATCGTAATTGTTATTTTGGGGGTATCATGGTGGAAATGGCATGCATTCATAAGTTTGACTGTAGCCAGTTTATTTTTAGCAGTTTTTTCTGGACTGCCTATGGACAAGATTGTAGGGGCTTATGAAACGGGTGTCGGTGCTGTCCTTGGTCACCTTATTGGAATATTGGCCTTAGGGACCATCTTAGGAAAGATGATGTCCGACTCAGGAGCCGGTATGCAGGTAGCTGACTTTTTCATTCATAAATTCGGCGTGAAGAACCTGCCATGGGCCATGCTTTTATCTGGTTTCATCATCGGTATTCCAGTATTTTTTGAAGTTGGTTTAGTAATATTGCTGCCTTTGGTCATTTCCATCCGAAAAACTACCAAAGTGAACATCTTGTTAATAGGAATTCCAGTACTTGCTGGCTTATCAATCGTACATGGGTTGGTACCTCCGCATCCGGGAGCCATGACAGCTATAGGGATCTATAATGCAAATATGGGACACGTACTTCTGTACTCACTCATCATTGCATTCCCGACTGCTGTAATTGCCGGACCTTTATTCGCAAAATGGATTCATAAACGGGTTATACCCGTTGGAGAACCGGAATTAATCCGTGTGGAAACAAAGTCAAGTGGATTACCAGGGACTGGTGTTTCCTTCTTCATCATCCTTTTGCCTGTTTTGTTAATGGTTTTAACTGTAGTGGCACCTTTTCTGCCGCTACGGGGTTCCCTTGAAAAATTCTTGGTGTTTATCGGCAGTCCAGTGATTGCCCTATTAATCTCCTGTTTTGCTGCTTACTATTTCCTGGGCTACAGACAGGGAATGGACAAATCGCTAATTAAAAAGTTAACGGAAGAATGTTTATTGCCATTAGCCTCCATAATACTAATTATCGGTGCGGGTGGCGGGTTCAAGCAAATTTTGATTGATAGTGGCGTAGGGACCGCAATTGCTTCCATGTCTGAAGAAATATCATTATCACCAATCGTCCTTGCATTCCTGGTGGCTGGATTGATTCGGATTGCCACAGGTTCTGCAACAGTCGCTTTGACTACGGCAGCAGGAATTGTTTCACCGGTGGTTGCAAATATGACGGGTGTAAATCTAGAATTACTTGTTATTGCAACTGGGGCAGGCTCACTTATGTTTTCCCATGTTAATGACGCCGGTTTCTGGTTAGTAAAAGAATATATGGGATTAACCGTAAAAGAAACGTTCAAAACATGGACAGTCATGGAAACCTTACTTTCTTTCGTGGCATTCGGTCTGGTTTTAATTTTGGATATATTCATATAGTCAACAAAGGAATTTCTGCGATTGCTGAATAATTAGTCTTTACCTCCGTAATATGTCCTGGGGTGATATATTACGGAGGCTTTTATTTATGGAAAACATTCGGGATAGGGATCTAGTCTTTCTAAGTAAATGAAAAGGGTTGAATATAGCTGACTAAGCCCCTAAAGATAGGCCGATGCAACAGGGCAGAAATAAAATTCAAATCTTGATTCGAAAATGTGTCAGAAGTGTTCTTTTCATCCAGAAGATGTTTGTTTTGCTCCTCGAAGATATAATTCCTGACAGAGACTCCTATATTGAAAGATTGACAGCTTCCCGTTTACATATTCCTTCTGAATATAATCCAATAATTCATTGGCATGATTGGGCTTTTGACGTTTTTCCTGAATATAATGGAGTATTAAAACTTCTATATTCACACACTCACCTTACTTGACAAGTATTTTTAACATTAACAATATAACATGGGTTACCGAGCAATTGTCATTTTTTGAATATTTTAACTATCGACATTTTTATACAAAGTGAATATATAAATTATGCTCTCCTCATTCTGAGTTAACTTTTTTAAAAAATGCTGTTTTCCAACTCTTGCTGACTAACAGAGATAATTAGGAATAACTAAATGAAGTTATATACATATTATAGGATATGTTCGATCACTCAGAATTGTTTTCAAGTATAACTCCATAATAATATCCAATAAAAGGGTGGGTCCACTTTAATAGAGATCCGCTATTTTAAGAAGTTTGAACTAGTGATCCATGTAAAAAAAGTAAGAACGGGGCATGGCTTTGCTGCATGCTCCTTTTGTTCGCGATATGTTCTAGTAGTGATGCCTAAATGATAAAGCCGGTGGTAGTGAGCAGGACTTTCTTGGAAATAAAACGGTTTTATGCTTTAGTTGTGGAGGACCAGGTAAGCAATGGATCCAGGAATGGTACACTTACTAATGGAATTTGAATAAGTGAAGCTATTTTTAGGATGGATGGTGGATGGCAGCCATATTAAGATTCTGGGACATTTAAAAAAATTAGATTCGTGGATTCGCAGAAGAATAGGATTTGATCAAGGAACAATGAAAGATCCCGAGGGACAAGAGTAAAAGGACTATCTAGTAGCTACAATGAGTAATAGAAGGGATAATAGTACATGACTCATAGTCCGCTCAAGAAAAAACCCTTGATAATTCAAGGGTTGGATAAAATGTTGGTCATGATTGCAAGGAGCTTACGCTTCATACTTGGATCTTTTGTGCAGGCAAAGGTGATAAATGCAGTGCTGCCGCTTCTCTTTTAATGGAGAATATATACGCTCCCAAACCTAAGATGGCTGCAAAAATCAGCATGGCAATCGATGTACTGAAGTCCCCGCCAGACAAGTCTCGAAGCCACCCCATGATATAGCTTGAAAAGCCGCCCATAATGTTCGTGAATCCAATTAGACCAGCAGCCCGTCCTGCCGTTTCAGGTGTTGAGTATTTTACCATGAGCATATTACTTAAATGGAACACACCGCCTTGACATCCCATTGCAAGTCCCATACATAGCCCGGCCATAATAGGGTCGGGGATGAAGACCGCTACAGTTAAAAAGACAGCAGTCAATGAAAATAGAATCGAGGCCATCAAACTTGGACGCTTGGTTTTGTCCGCCAGAAAACCGCATGCCAAGACAAATCCTAAAGCAAATAGCCAGGAAAGCGAAGTAATGCTTGACATCCCTTCCTTTTCGAATCCTTTTGCTTCAATTAGATAGGTAGGGAGCCAAATGCTGATTCCGAAGAAAAGGAAGGAGCATACGAGCATACCGAACCATACAATCCAGAAACGATAATCCTGAACGAAACTTTTTTTCTCGGAAGGGGGAATTTCTTTCTCTTCATCATCCGATTGGCGAATGAAGGCCAATTCATCCTTACTTAAACGGGGGTGCTCCTCTGGTGTATTCCTAGTCATAAAGATGAACATCGGGATATTAATAAATAAGTTGAAGGCCGCAAGCATAAAAAAAGCTGCTTGCCAGTGGAGTAAAGATATCACGAGCACCAAAACAATGGCTCCAGTTGCCGGACCTAAATAGTTTCCGGAAATCCATGATGCCTGGGCCCTCCCCAATTCGCGTTTATTAAACCAGTTAGAAATGAATTTTCCGGAAACTGGAATCATCATCCCTTCGCCAAAACCAAGAATGATCCTGCTTATTAAAAACATTTCATATGAATTTGCTAAGCCTGACATAATCATGGTAAGTGTCCATACGAATAATCCGGCGATGGCTGTTTTTCGGGCACCTAATTTATCAATGATGAAGCCCCAAAAAAGATTTGAAACTCCATAAGCTATGGTGAATACAAAGGAAAGAAGACCGATCTTTGCATTTTTGTCATCGCCTGTCATTCCGAGTGCATTCAAGAATTCTGGATCTGTTTGAATGATGGAAATGCCAACCTTATCAATTTGTCCGAAAAACCAAAAGAAAAAAATTGGAACGGCAATATACAACCATCTTTTTTGCCCATTTAACATAATACCATCTCCTTGTCGCTTTTTAGCATTGCTTAAAAACACTTACCTTTTAGGTGGACTAAGGTTTTCCTTTAAATAGGCACTAGTTTCGATTTCCCCATTTACGAGCTGCACCCCGCCTTTCTTTAAAATACTGAGAGATAGATAAGTTATTGGTAATGTTTTGCAAGGAAAACAAAGTTTCACTTTATTAACGATAAAATAAATAGAATTGATTGTCAATTTAATATTTTGATAATTTTGTATTTTTAGAATAAATGGATATATTTCCGTTTTTTATGTTTAAAATCAAACTCTATTGGCATTACACTTTTTGCGTTGTGGGGAATCATACAAGCTGAATGGCCTCTATTTAGGACTTAAAAGGGGAAGTGGATTTGATCTTTTGTGTCAAAAAAAGTAATTAATATCAAATTATTAAAAATTCCGACTTATTGATATTGAATTTAAAATCAGGAAAATCTATAATTCATTTATATTGTTTTGTATATGAAATACTTATTACGGAAAATATCAAAAGATTAAAATTCTTTATTTGTTCTTATTTGCGCATTTGGATATATTGGGTTGATCGATATGTCTTCGATCATAGCGTATTATTCTATCAATATGCCAATTAAGTTAGGTCTTCCAAATAGTTTTAAATGTGTAATTATGCTTTAATTGACAAATAAACACTTAAATTTTTATTCATTAAGAGAAAAGGATTGTGAGGTTGAAAAGGATGCCAATTAGCCAATTAAAAGAATTTTCGATTCATTATCTGGAATCGGGAGAAGGAAAAGCGCTTGTTATCCTGCATGGTTTGGGAAATAATTCTCAATCATGGAGAAAACAGCTCTGTCAGATGAATGAAGAATTTAGGGTAATTGCCTGGGATGCGCCAGGGTACGGTGAAAGTTCCGATCCAAAAGAGGAATTTCAAGATTTTTCTCAGTTTGCAGATGTATTGAAAGAATTCCTTGAGAGTCTTGGTTTGCAATCGGTATACCTGCTCGGTCATTCGATGGGCTCGGCTATCGCACTCGATTTTACTAGCCGTTTTCCGGAGATGGTCGAGGCGCTGATCATATCTGATGCAACTCGTGGGGCAGCTGGTGTTAGCCAGGAAGAGAATAAACGGAAACTTCAGAATAGATTGCACTCTATCGATGCGTTAAATCCAGGTGAACTGGCAAAGAAAAGGGTCAAAGCACTAATGTCTCCAAATGCTTCTATTGAGTTAGTTAAGGAAGCAGAACGCATCATGTCGCAAGTGCGCCCGGCTGGATATCGGTCTGTTTCCTTCTCTTTATCAAATTTAAACCAAATGGACATCCTTTCTTCTATATCCGTTCCGACCTTGGTCATATGCGGTGAACTGGATCAGGTCACACCGGTTAGTGAATCCAGAATTTTTCATGAATTGATTCCTAATTCCGAATTTGCCATCGTACCGAATACCGGCCATTTATGTTATCAGGAAGATCCAGGGATGTTCAATAAATATGTTACGGATTTTTTACAGAGACAACAGGTAGGGCAAAATTGAAGTATGTATGAAAAAATATACATCAACTAAATTTGCAGGAAAAGATGTAGTACATATGCTGCAAGTTTCTTTTAGGTAAAAGGTGAGGTGAAGAAAGCTTATTAAAATGGTTTATAGCTCTTAGAGAAATGAGAATTACAACGGGGGGAATACTCGAATGGCAAGCGAAGAAAAAGATAAAGAGAAATATAGTGCTAATTCATTGGTAAGAGGGTTGGAAATCATTAAGCTCTTTAATGAATTACAGCCGAGTTTGTCCCTTTCAGAAATTGCAAAACAACTTGGAGTAAGCAGAACGGTGCCATATCGTTTATTATTCACATTACAAAGTATTGGTTATCTGTCTCAGGATGAGCATACCAAACGTTATAGTTTAACGCCAAAGGTTCTTGAATTGGGCTTCAGCTATTTGAATAGTTTGAAATTCCAGGAAATAGTCCAACCTTATATGGAGACCCTGCGTGATGAAATCGGAGCCTCCTGCCATCTGTCCATTTTGGATGGATTGGAAGTTGTTTATGTTGGCAGTGCCCCGATCAGAGGGGTGTCTGCTGTCAATGTGAACATAGGTTTGCGGCTGCCAGCACATGCTTTGGCCAATGGAAAATTACTTTTGGCGTATCAACCGAAAGAAATGCTCATGCAAATGTTCAAAATCTCAAACCTCACTCCTTATACAGACAAAACACTTACCGCGCCGGGTGAGTTTCAAAAACAGTTGGAATCGATTCGGCAAAATGGTTATTCGATGACAAGCGGGGAATTCCACCCTGGAATCCGTTCTGTTGCCGCTCCGATTTTTGACCGGACTGGAAAAGTATTGGCAGCCTTGAATGTCGTTGCAACAGAGTCGGCTTATCAGGAAGATTTCATCGATAAAATTGCCTTGCCGAAACTGCTGGAGGTTGCTCGGCAGTTATCCCTTTATATGGGATATAGTGGGGTTAAGCCGTTTCAACATGAAGATGTGTGAACATGCTTGAGTGCGAATCTAATAAACGAAAGTGTGGATATCCCAAGTCTGGGGTGTCCGCACTTTTTTGCGTTAATAAAAAGAAATATTTGGTTAAATCGTTCACAAGTTATCGTAAAAGAATAAATTGTTCGGATTATAAAAATAGTTTCAAATATTCTAAAAATTAATTGACAATGAAAGGGTTTCATTTTAGAATTAATTCATAGATGAAACACTGTTTTGCTTATGAAACATAATGTGATTTAGAAACAACAAATAAGGGAGGATTTTAAAAATGACAAAAGAAATTTTTTCAGTGAAAGATTTTGAAAAAAAATATGTTGCCCGATTGAAAGACCGTACGCTTGATTGGGATGTCTTGAAGTTCCAAGAAGAAATCAATCCAACTTATAGACGTGCACAGATGAGATATATAGGACGAGGTGCTACTGCAAATAACGATACAAATGTAATTGCAGGTGAACATTTCACTCTTAGTACAATGGTCCTGCCGCCGGGATGCATTGGACCTTTGCATCTTCACGATGATGTTGAAGAAGTGTTTTTCATTCTTGAGGGTGAAGTCACTGCGTTAATTCAAGAGGATAGCTACAGCGAAGTGCATGAAATTAAACTAAGTCCGAGAGACTGCATCAGCAGTCCGCCAGGGGTTTATCGGGGAATAAGGAATGACGGGGATGTTGAGGCGCGCATGCTCGTGATGCTAGGGGCAGTGAAGCCTAACTTGCCAACATATCCTGAAGGTAGTGAACTGGAAGAACTGCGTAAACAACGCTCAAAAGAAAGAGAAGCCATCATTAAAGACTGATCATTTAGCCGAAAAGGGCACCTGCATTATGGAAATTAATGAGGCGCCCTTTTCGATTAGATTGTTAAATGTGGTCAATGCAAATCTTCTAAAAAGCAATCTAATTTATGGGAGGTATAAAAAAGATGCTTGGGATTACTCATTTACGGCATATTAGCATGATTACTCCGAATTTCGACGATCAAGCAAAATTTTATGAAAAGGTTTGGGGCCTGGATAGAGTGGATACTCCGGAAGAGAAGAATACCGTTTATTTTCGGGGTGCAGGACCGGAACATCATATTTTAAGCCTTCATAAGGGAGAAAAACGTGGTTTGCATCATATATCTTTCGGCATGGTCGATAAAAATGCAGTGGATCGTGCAGCGGGGATATTACAATCGAAGGGCGTTCGAATTATTGAACCACCTGGCTATTTGGATGAAGCAGGTGCTGGTTATGGATTGCGGTTTATTGATCCGGAAAACCGTGTGATTGAGCTTTCGGCTTGGGTTGAAGTTCAAACGTCAATTTGGAACAAGAAAAATGTTGATCCAGTGAAACTGAATCATGTTGTAATGAATACCAAGAACTTAGATATGATCGTTGAGTTTTATACAGATGTACTTGGTTTTAAAGTTACCGATTGGAGTGAGCATCAAATGTCATTTCTGCGATGCAACAGGAAGCATCACTCCATTGCCTTCAATCAAGATGAACATGCATCAGTCAATCATATCGCATACGAAGTCGATTCCGTGGATGAACTGATGCGCGGCATAAGCAATGTGCGAAAAGCGGGACTGTCAGAACTTTGGGGACCTGGACGTCATGGACCCGGAGACAATATTTTCTGTTATTTTCAAGACCCAGGCGGTTTTGTTATGGAGTATACCTGTTATTTGGAAACGATTGAAGATGAATCGGAGTGGAGAGCACGTGTATGGAAACGGGTACCACATTTAATGGATCAATGGGGGATTGCAGGGCCGCCGAAACCGGAAGCCCGCAAAGCAATGGGAGGAGATCCTGATCCGGGCTGGGTGAATTCTGTTATAGATGATTCAATAATGGCCGAGAAATGAGAGGGGTTTCCATTTCCTTCATTTCTACTTGCACTAAATGTAATGGTTACAGTGAGAGTTAGCTTCTTGTTTTTTGAAGGACTGTACTTAAGGAAAATGGTTTTAAAGGAGTGACGAGATGGATTTAGGATTGCAAGGTAAAGTGGCTGTCATTATGGGAGGCACGTCGGGTGTAGGATTAAAAACAGCAGAAATGTTTTTAGCTGAAGGAGCGAAAGTGGCTATATGCGGCAGAAGCAAAGAGCGAATGGAAAGTGCACAAAGTCAACTTTTCTCATTTGGTGAGAAGGAAGATATTTTTGCATCAACCTGTGATGTCACCTCAAAAACGGATGTGGATTCTTTCATTAATGGTACGGCTGAGAGGTTTGGCGGGATCGATATATTGGTGAATGCAGCCGGTCAAAGCGTTATGGGTCACTTTTTTGACATTACGGATGACCAGTGGGATGAACAGATTCAATTAAAGTTCTTTGCCATTATATATGCCGTTCGTTCTTCGCACCCTCATTTAGTGAAAAGGGGAGGGGGGCGGATTATTAATATTAATGCAACACTTGCTAAAGAACCTGAACGTCACATGGTAGCGACTGCAGCAGCTAGGGCTGGTCTCCTTAACTTAAGCAAAACCCTGTCCCAGGAACTGGCCTATGACAACATACTGGTGAATTCAGTGAGTCTTGGATTGATCAGGACAGATCAATGGGAGCGAAGAAGATTGAAAAATGCTCCTGATATGGACCCGGAAGAATATTACAGGGACCTTGCGAAAAAACGGAATATCCCTCTCGGCCGTGTAGGGGAAGCGGAAGAAGTGGCCAGTGTTATTGTTTTTCTTGCTTCAGACAAAGCAAGTTATGTTGCGGGTTCGACGATTGAGACGGCAGGAGCGATCGGAAAGGCACTTTAAATATATTAAAAGGTAGGATAACGCGATGAAAATACAAGAAGAAATAGAGTTTACGACCGCCGATTCCATCGTAAAGGAGCTTGTTCAAGCAGGAGTGGAAGCTGCTTTCGGGATTGTCAGTATTCACAATATGCCCATCTATGATGCCATTCTTAGAGAGGGGAGCATTAAACTCATTTGTTCACGCGGTGAGAGCGGTGCCGTAAATATGGCTGATGGATATGCACGTGCTACTGGGAAATTGGGTGTAGTGATTACCAGTACCGGAACAGGGGCAGGAAATGCTGCTGGTTCATTAGTGGAAGCTTGGGCAGCTGGTGTCCCCCTTCTTCATCTTACCGGTGAGGTCGCTTCTTCTTATCTTGGTACAGGCAAAGGATACATACATGAGTGTAAAGACCAGCTCTCAATGATGAGCGGAGCTTGTAAAAATGCAGTGAGGCTTAGGAACCCTGCCCAATCTGCAGCAGTTGTAAGAAAGGCGATCCAAGAAGCTTTAACTGCACCAATGGGACCGGTCACATTGGAAGTTCCGATTGACTATCAATCGGCAATCATAGAAGATCTTTCACTCGAGGATCTACGAGTTTCGGCGTCTGAAACAAATTCAAAGCCATTTATTCCCGAACAAGCCGTGCAAAAAATGATTGGAGCACGCCGTCCTGTGATATGGGCCGGGGGTGGAGTCATAAGTGCCAATGCTTCGCACGAACTGCAAAAATTGGCGGAAATCCTTGGTGCAGCAGTGATAACCAGTCAGTCAGGAAAAGGTTCGATCCCAGAAAGTCATGAACAATGCATAGGACATTTTGCGGCCTATGAAACTACAAAAGAGTTTTTGAGAAATGCGGATTTATTGATTAGCGTAGGTGTAAGATTTAGGGGGAACGAAACATCCAACTGGAAAGTACCTGTTCCAGAAGAACATATAGCGATAGATGCAGATTGGCAGGCAATTAACCGCAACTACAAAGCCACGCTAGGTTTGGTTGGCGATGCAAAAGATATGCTAGCTGGCATCATTCAAAAGCTCGAAGAAAATTCAGTGAATGCTGAACCTTCTTACTTACAAGAAGTTCTTTCGCTTAGAAATGAAGTGCGCGCTCAACTCCGGGAAACGCTTGGACCTTATGAGAAATTTTTAGATGGCATGAGGGAGATATTACCTGACGATACCATTTTAGTTCGTGATGTAACTGTGCAGGCAAACGTATGGGGCAGCCGTTTATTCGAAATCTGTGAACCGAGAACCTCCATTCATGCATCTGGGGGCGGAATTGGTCAAGGTCTTCCAACAGCAATCGGTGCCCAGATGGGGTGCCAAGATAAAACCGTCGTTCTTATGGCTGGAGACGGAGGCTTTATGGTGAATGTCGGGGAGATGGTTACGGCTGCCGAAGAAAACTTACCAATTATCATCGTATTGTTTGATGACTCAGGTTATGGGGTTCTGCGCAATATTCAAACAGCCGCATATGGCCGGCAGGTTGCAGTGGATTTATTGAGTCCCGATTTTGTAAAACTGGCGGAGTCCATGCATTTCGATGCAGTACGGATTGGTTCTGGAGATGAATTCATATCCGAATTGAAAAAGGCAAAAGAAAGACGTAAACCCTCCATGATCGTTGTTGATATGGAAGCTGTGGGACCAATGGCAAAGCCATTTGGTGGGCCACCAGGAGCAGCGGAAGCATTTAAGCCCAAAAAACTATAAGGAGGGATTGAGGATGATTTCGACATACCCATTTGTTTCAGGTAAATACCTTGTTAATGGAGAATGGTTGGAAGTGACGGAAAAAGTCGATGTAATAAATCCGGCAAACTCATCGGAAGTAGTTGGCCAGGTGGCAAAATGCTCTGGGGAAATCGTGAATGAAGCGATTGAAGCGGCAGAAAATGCTTTTGAAAGATGGTCTCGTTCTGATGTCAGGGATCGGGCTAACCGGATGAACTCAGCGGCAGAAGAACTTTCAAAAATAATCGAGGAAAATGTTACAGTGTTTGTACGTGAAAATGGCAAAACACTAGTTGAAGCTAAAAAGGATTTACTTCGATGTGTTGAAGTCATGAAGGGCTGCGCAACAGAGTTACTTGATTGGTGGAAGCCTGAAGTGCGTCAAGGAAATCAAAAAGTGCAAATCCGAAGAAGGGCAAGAGGCGTCACTGCAATTATCACTCCGTGGAATTCTCCGATGATATTAACATTCAAAAGGGTCATACCTGCTGTCTTGGCAGGCAATGCAGTTGTAGTGAAACCTGCAACGAATTGCCCGTTAACGATAATGACCTATTTAAAAGTAGTTGCTGAACATTTTCCACCAGGAGTCATCAATATAGTCTCAGGATCAGGAAAAGCAATCGGCGATACGCTTTGTTCCGATTCCCGTGTCCGGACAGTGGCGTTTGTCGGTAGTACTGAAACCGGAAAAAATATCATGCAGGAATCAGCTGGAAATCTACAAAAAGTATATATGGAACTTGGCGGCAATGACCCTGCCATTATTTTGGAAGACGCCACTATGGATGAAGCGGCAATCAAACGTTTGAGGATGGGGATTTTACGAGCTGCAGGTCAGGTGTGTTCTGCTGTTAAACGAGTGTACGTCCAAGAATCACGTTTTGATGAGGTTGTTGAAAAGCTGACCAAAGAATTTAGCCGGATGGTAGTTGGTGATGGCATTCAGCCTGACGTAACGATGGGGCCATTGAACAATAAAGCACAGTATGACTTTGTGAATGGCTTGATCGAACGTACAGCTAGGTCTGGAGCAAACATAATCACTACTGGCATTCAACATAATCCTGAAGCTTGGGATACAGGTTATTATATGCTTCCTTCTATTATTACTGATGTCAATCAGCAGAGCGAAGTGGTTCGGGTGGAACAATTCGGACCTGTCATTCCCATCCTACCTTTCAATGATATTGAAGAGGCTGTGAAATTAGCGAATGATAGTGAGTTTGCCTTGCGTGCATCTGTTTGGACCGAGAATGAAGAGATAGCTATTGAAATGGCAGATCGACTCGAAGCTGGTGCGGTTTTCCATAATAATCATACCGTTTTCAGTGACTTGGCTCTCGACTTCCCTGGATTAAAAGAAAGTGGTGTTTCCCGGGAAACAAGACATTGCGGGCTGGAATTCTTTGCGGACTCATACGGGTTTGCTAATTGAGGAAGGATGAATCTACATGAAGTTAGGCTTAATCGGATGCGGCAATATCGGGAAATTTCTGCTTCAGGCAATAAATAACGACGGGCTTCTTCCAGGTGGGAAAATCGTTTCGGTTTATGCCCGCCGTCAAGAAATCGCAGCTCAACTAGCTGAAGAATTCAGGACACAACCATTTAATGATGTTGATGAACTACTTAAATCGGATGTAGATTTAGTCATAGAGGCTGCAACGATTGAAGCTGCTGAAGAGTACGCATTGAAAGTGCTTAAAAGCGGGAAAAATCTCTTACTAAGCAGCATAGGCGTGATGGCCAATGCTGCCTTTGAAGAACAATCAAACCTGATTTGCAAAAATGAAAATGTGAATATTTTCCTTCCTTCTGGTGCGATTGGAGGACTTGATGTACTTAAATCAGCAAAAGCGGTGAATGGCCTTGAATCTGTTTGCATCACCACGAGAAAACCGCCAAACGCATTACCTGCAGGTTCTTCAATGGAAGAAGAAACGGTTTTATTCGAAGGGTCGGCTGCAGAAGCGATCAAGCAGTTTCCGAGAAACATTAATGTTGCGATTGTACTGTCTTTGGCTGGTCTGGGATCTGAAAAGACAAAAGTGAAAATCATTGCCGATCCAAGTGTACTGAAAAACATTCATCTAATCGAAGCGTCAGGCTCGTTCGGGAAACTCAAACTCGAAGTGGAAAATGATCCGATGCCAAATAATCCGAAAACGAGCTATCTAGCCGCATTAAGTGTTTTGGCTACTCTGCAAAACAAGGAAAAGAGTGTTCAAATCGGATAATGAATTATGAGGTCAATTTTATGGAAGGGAGAGAAACAGTATGCTTAAAACTGATAAGTCCTTGGAAGAAATGTCGAAACAGCAAGTTGTTAACTATTTGAACGAAACGGTTAAACCAGAGGAAGGCGTTATACCTGCATACCTCCTTGGGGATCAAAAGGTTTATGATATAGAACATGAAAAAGTGTTTTTGAAAACATGGGTTTTTGTCGGCCATGAATCTGAAGTTCCCAACAAAGGAGACTTCTTGACCCGTGAACTCGCGGGCTATTCGCTCATCATAACCCGTGATGGTGAAGGGGAAATCAGGGCGTTTTATAATATGTGCACCCATCGCGGAATGAAACTATGCCGTGCTGATAAAGGAAACAAGTCTTCATTTACGTGTCCATATCATGGATTTAATTTTAAAAACACTGGTGAGCTCGTGGGGGTACCACTTCAAAAGGACATATATGGGGGCACACTTGACCGTTCAGAAATGGGCCTTCACAAAGTGAAGCTTGATTCTTATAAAGGACTTTTATTTGGAACTTGGAATGAAGACGCTGAGCCGCTTGAAGAGTTTCTTGGAGATATTAAATGGTATTTGGATTTACTGGTAGGGCGCGCAGAAATGGAAGTTATCGGGGTCCCGCAAAGATTCGTTGTTAATTCCAACTGGAAAGTGGGTTCCGATAACTTTGTTGGTGATTCCTATCACACGATGGTCACACACGGATCCATTGCAAAACTTGGCATGGTACCCAATGCCACCTATTCAAAACGTGGTTTTCAAATCCATATGGATAACGGCCATGGGCTGAACTTAGGGACACCTAACCCTGACTTCGCTTTCCCGGAAGAATTGAAAGATGAATTTAAAAGTAATTTGTCTGAAGAACAATATGAAGTTTTATCAAACTTAAAGAATATGATTGGGAACGTTTTCCCCAACTTATCCTTTTTAATATCCCATACAAAAATCAAAGACCAGTTCATCTCCAACACTTCAATTAGAATGTGGCGACCAATTGGTCACAATAAAATGGAAGTGATCGCTTGGATGCTCGTCGAAAAGAATGCCTCCCAAGATTGGAAAGATAGATCAAGGGATTCGTTTATCTTGACCTTTAGCCCATCCGGTATTTTCGAACAGGATGATACGGAAGTGTTTACGGATATTACTGAAGCAGCCCAAGGTCCAATGCCTTTTCTAAAGAATTTAACCTATAATTATACCATGGGTCTTCATCGTGACCCTGTTGATTTCATAGGACCGGGCATTGCTTACGATGATAAATTCACAGAAGCGAGCCAACGGAATTTTTACAAGTACTGGTTGGAATTGATGACGAAATGATAAGCGGGAGGGGGAACGGAAATGAATGTGGAGAAAATGTTGCTTAAATGTGAATTTGAACAGTGGTTGTATGATGAAGCACAATTACTGGATGATATTGAATTTGATGATTGGTTCGATCTAATGCACTCAAGCTTGTGTTACCAAATGCCTGTTCGCATTAATAAAGAAGGGGTGGAACGCCCGGATTATTCAACGGAAATGTTTACATTTAATGATGATATTGAGCTGCTGGGACTGCGCGTGGATCGTTTGAAAACAGATTATGCATGGGCGGAAATACCGCCATCAAGAACACGCCGTTTTGTCTCTAACGTGCGCGTTAAGGACTTTGTTGAAGGTGAAAAGGCAGTCGTCAAGAGCTATCTACTTATCTATCGAAGCCGTAGCACGGATATTCAACATGATTTGATTTCAGGGGAACGAAATGATGAATTCATATTCGAAGATGGTAAATGGAAACTTTCCAAACGGATATTCATCGTTGACCAAACAACGATAAATACCAGGAATCTTGCTATCTTCGTATAATATTACTTGCATAAAAAAGATAACAAGGAGGCTGGTTGTAATGGCAATGGCGTTAAAGGATAAAGTAGTATTGATTACCGGAGGCAATTCTGGTATAGGAGAAGCTGTCACTAGACGTTTCATACAAGAAGGAGCAAAAGTCAGCATTATCGGCCGCTCAATAGAAACGCTGAAGAAAATGAAGGAGGAATTTGGTGAAGGGATTCTTGTTCACCAAGGCGATGTAAGCAAATATGAAGACAATGAGAGGGCTGTAAAGGCCACTGTCAAGCAATTCGGAAAGCTGGATGTTTTCGTTGCAAATGCTGGAGTCTTTGATGGATTTGCCAAATTTGCCGACGTAACTCCCGATGCACTTTCCGAAGCATATGACTTTCTGCTCGATATTAACGTTAAAGGATCTTTCTTCGGTGCAAAAGCCGCCCTTGATGAACTGCAAAAATCGAACGGCAATATTATTTTTACCGTATCCGGTGCTAGTTTCTATCCTGATGGCGGCGGAGTTTGGTACACAGCAAGCAAGCATGCTCAAATAGGGTTAATGCGTCAACTTGCTTTTGAACTCGCTCCGAATATTCGGGTAAACGCTGTGGCGCCTGGTGGCACACTGACGGCATTATCGGTCATTCCTCCTCTAAGTCCATTCGTTAAAATCGTGGATAATGATACGAAGGCCAGCAGCATAAAGAAAAGAAACCCACTTCAGCTTGCCCAAATGCCCGAAGATCATGTAGCTGCTTATGTCCTCTTAGCATCGGATGAAGCACGTGCAATTACCGGCGAAGTCATTTCCAGTGATGGTGGATTGTCAGTTCGTGGACTGGGTTGAGTTTATAACAAAATAAACGATAGGGAGAAGGTTTATATGCTTGGCTGAATCACTATTGGGCAATAGGAATATTAATCAACTCGCATTTGTTGTAAAAGATATTGAAGCTGCTAATCTAGCTTTCACAAAACTGCTAGGCATTAAGAAGGCAGAACCATTTCTAACTGGTGACAGCTCAGTTTCGAAAGTCACTTTTAGAGGTGTACCAACGGAATCAAAATCTAAACTGGCTTTTCTGAATACACCAACCGTCCAATTTGAACTAATTGAACCTGATGAAAATCCAGGAACGATGCGTGAGTTTCTGGATGGAGTAGGTGAAGGGATCCACCATATTGCTTTTGATGTTGACTCTATTCAAAAGAGGCTGTCAATCATGGAGAAAAGTGGATATCCAGTTTTGCAAACGGGCGAATTCACTTCGAGTGACGGCCGATATGTATATGTAGATACACTAGATGATCACAAAACGTTAGTTGAACTGCTTGAAAGTGCAGAGCCGCGGCAAACGGAATGGGAAAAACCTGAAGCTGCAAGAGCTCAGCCGCTATTAGGGACTAACAAAGTGGAACAGCTTGCGTTAGTTGTAAAAGACCTGGATGCGGCAGCAGATGCATACTGTAAGTTGCTGGGTATTGAAAAACCTTCCATCATTCATTCGGGCCCCATCGAAATTACAAATGTGATTTACAAAGGGAAGCCCACTGCAGGAGAATCTAGATACATGTTCATCGATACCCCGTTAATTCAAATTGAATTGATCGAGCCGGGCGAATCACCTAGCACATGGAAAGATCATCTAGAAACATATGGTGAGGGTGTTCACCATATCTCTTTTGTCGTTAAAGACATGGAAGCTAAAATGAAGATGTTGGAGGAAATGGGTTATCCGATCATACAGACAGGTAACTTTTTTAACGGGAAAGGGCGATATGCCTATATGGATACAATATCTACCTTTAAAGTGATTATTGAATTACTAGAACGTTTTGATGGGTAACCATGTTTCAATTGATCATTAAAAAATATTCCGGCTGAATTGCCTAAGCACTTAACACTTACATAATTAGGAATGGTGAACCCCGACAGTAAATAAATCCAGTCATTTATTTACGTTCCCCTTGTCAGCTGATGTACGTACTGGACAATAAAAAACCGTTGAAAGCATTTACAAGGCAATGGAAGAAGGGGACTTCAACCATGGACTTGTACGGTTGGAAGCAATATCAGTTTTTTTAATTAATTCCTCTTCCGTAATTCCTTCAAAGGCTTTTTGTATCGAATAGTTTTCGAGCATTTTCCTGATTTCCAATTTCCTCAGGAGGTTCACGAACTGATGTACGGCTACAATTGAATTGTGGGGCGATGCCATCTTCCTTCTTTGGAAATGGTTCTTTTTTCATTTAACTGGAAAATTCTTCAGCACTTACTGATTTATTAAATGGTTTGGGATTCCGTAACATTACCGTTTCAGTAAGGCAAATGTAGTCCAGGAAGAGGACTAAATGTATTTGACGTTTATAGCGAAATGGTCCTCGCTGGGCCAGTAATCACCATTATCTCTGATTTTTTGTTTTCAAAATAGCTTCTTAGCATACAAATGGAAGCAATGTTTTATTTCCTTTTTTTAATTTCTGAAGTGTTTTAATGCTTTCATCACCTGAAAATACCCCCTAGTTTTTTGATTTGGGCAGGCTGGGTGAAAAAAGTGAATAAACAATCATATAAAGTCAATTCTATATACAAGAATGATAAAAAGGAGATTACATCGTGAAGCCATATGAAATAAAAAATATGATTATTGATGACGAGTTTGATGGTGAAGAAACTGTTACAGCTGATTTTACTCACAATTATAAAAATTATAGCATTACTTTTAAAAAATCAGATCTTGAAATAATTAATACATGGGTTTTTGAGGAGGGTTCATCTCTTCCAGCAAATTTATCAGGTACTATCATTGAATCAATAAGGGAAGATATTAAAAAGAGAATCTAGTTGAAGATGCTGATTGAATGCTACCGCTGCCAAATGTAAGCTAGACAATATGGAATGATATAGGTCAACCACCGTATTCATTTCAGGTTATTCCATCTAGTGAAGATGCAATTGATTACATCATTTTTCTGAAGTCGAGGGGCCCTGCCATTTATCTTAAACGGGATGGTCTGCTTGGTCTGACGGCTGGGAGAAATAAAACAAGAAAACTTGAGTTCCTTTTTGCCTATACATTGGAAAAAGGAGGGATACGTTAATTACATGTGGAGGCATTCAATCAAATCATTGTCGCTTAGTATTAGCCGCTGCCGTTAAAGAGAAAATGAAGTGCATCCTTGTGTTTGAAGAGGGTCTTTCAAATTCTGAGCCAGTAACTATTTTCTCTATCATTTATTGGGCGCTGAAAAAATCATAGTAGTGCCAAATGGAGCGGACTTATGCTAGGAATGCAGGAAGTTGCTAAAGAAGTGACAGAGAAAGGACATCGCCCTTACATAATCCAGGCGGGGGATCAAATGTCATTGGCGCAAATGGATATGTTGCTTGCGCTCAGGAGATTTTGACACAGTCCTTTGATCAAGTAATCGATATGAAAGTTGTTGTTTGTGTAAGTGGAAGCGTTGGAATGCATGCGGGTGTGTGACCGGGTTTTGTGGAAATCAACGTAGAATATCGGTAATTGGAATAAAAATAAGCAGAGGAAAAGCCGAACAAGAAGAGAAAGTGTTTCAGCTTGTTAAAGAAAATTCAGCACACATCGGTATTCCGAATTCAATACCTCGTGAGGCTGGCTACGTGTTTTGATGAGTATGTTTGCCTACACCTGAAATGGTGAAGCTGTAAAGGTTAGGGCAAGAACAGAAGGGATTTTACTGGATCCGGTCTATACGGGTAAAGCGGCAGCGGGACTCATTGATTTAATAAAAAAAGGCATATTTAAGCCGGAGGATAATATCCTATTTGTACACTCTGGAGGTGCCTCATCGTTAAAAGCCAATACCTCTCTCTTTAATTGAAGTTTAATTAATATAATTATAATATATTAATATGGAAAAGTAGCCCTTTTTATTTAAAAGAAAATATGGGAGGTATTATATATGTATATTACAATTTCTGATTTTATAAAAGAATGGAATAAAGAATCCATACTAACTCAAAAAGTTTTGGATAACTTGACAGATGATTCTTTAGAACAACAAGTTTATCCTGAAGGGCGTAATTTAGGAAGAATTGCGTGGCATTTCACAACAAGTATTCCAGATTATTTAGCTCATTTTGGTTTTAAGATAGATCGGATAGATAGTGCAGAAAACGTCCCATCATCAGCCCAGGAAATTGCTATTACTTTTAAAAATGTAAGTGCTCACGCAGCCAAAATCATTGAACAACAATGGACAAATGATTCCTTAGAACAAATACAAGAAGCGTTTGGAAGACAGGAAACAAATGCTTCCATCCTTATGGGACTTATCAAGCATACTGTTCATCATCGCGGACAAGTTACGGTTCTGATGCGTCAAGCAGGAATAAAACCTTATGGGGTTTATGGACCACCAAAAGAAGATTGGATTCATTTAGGTGTGGAGAATCCACCACTTTAATGCTTTCTTAAATGAAGTTTAAGGTAATTATCTTCAACAAACGGGCGCTAGTGTTGAAAAATCAAATCCCAATTTCCCATTTATATGAGGGAGCGATTGGGGTTTTAATGGATGCGGCAATAGGAGAGAGCCGAGTCTTTTTATGAATTTTTCTTATTTGTTTAGTGGTTCGACAATTACCAACACACAACTTGTTTTATTATCTATGTTTATTCTTGTTTCAGCTATAATTGCAGGAAGATTTGGAGTAGATGGTCTGTTGCTGGTATTCCTTAAAGACAAACTAGTTACTAACAAAACGAAAGCGATGAAAGATACTGATTAGTTTATTAAATAAACCCGAAAGATCGCTGGTATAGGCGGTTTTTTTTTGCACTGTTCTTAGATTTATGTCATAAGACGCTAATACAGCTTTAATTAAGGACCATCACAAGTCTTTATTTCGTTCATGTATCCTGTGTTGGAATCCATATATATATCCTTTTTTGGATCGCTATATTTAATGTAATAATTTGTTATTGACGTAACAGATAAAAAGAATTTATAATTTTAAAGAAATAATAAATGATAATGATTTTCATTTTCGTTTTATACATTTAATGGTTAATTTATTTCTTTTGGGGAGAGGGAAAATAATGCAAGGTAGAACAAGTCTATACATAATTATTTTGGTAGTTGCAATGATAGCATTCCCGTTTCGTAGTTTTGCAGCAAGTGCAGAAAATGACTTACAAGGTGCAAACAAAAACATTATTGAAGCAATGCATTCTGTACAAAATGGGGAAATGGAAGAGGCTAAAAAACAATACGAATCATTTTCATCTACATGGATGTCGATTGAAAGTGGAGTGAAAGACGAGTCTCAAGATGCCTACCGTGAAATAGAAGACGGAATGGGGCAAGTACAGTTTGCTTTAGCCCAACAACCTGTGAAAAAAAGGAGTCTGGAAAATTCCCTCAACAAATTAAAGCAAACCAATGAAAAGTTCATTGCTGGAAAATTCCCTCATACCGTCGCAAAAGCTGAAGATACAGAAACAAATCAGGGGAATGTAGCCGATTTGATTGTGCTATTAAATCATTCACTTTCTAAATTAGATCATAACGATGTGAATGGTGCAAAAACAGATATTGAGCAGTTTCGTACCTCATGGCTGGATATAGAAAGCGTAGTATTAACACAGTCTTCTAAAATCTATACAAACGCTGAGAGGGACATGGTAACGTCGTATGCAATGCTTACTTCAAAGAACCCTGACGTAAAGGGAGCTAAAAAAACAATTGAAGGAATGCGTGATTATCTTTCTCCACTTGCATCTAAAACAAGTTACAACATGTTAGATGCTACAACTATCCTTTTGCGTGAAGGTTTAGAAGGGTTACTTGTTGTAGTAGCACTTTTAGGTTTTTTGAAAAAGGCTGGTCATGCAGATAAGAGTAGATGGATTTGGATCGGCGTTGGATCAGGTTTAGGAGTAAGCATTATCTTAGGCGTAATCGTAAACATGTTGTTCTCTGCCGGTGCATTTGGGAGTAATAACTTCTTAATTGCTGGCTGGACCGGAGTCTTTGCTTCAGTGATGCTTCTGTACATGAGTTATTGGCTTCACAGTAAATCAAGTACGGCGGCGTGGCAACGATATATTCAGACTCAAAGTACAAAGGCCATTGATAAAGGGAGTCTATGGTCGTTAGCTATTCTTTCTTTCCTTGCTGTTTTCCGGGAAGGAACAGAAACCGTGTTATTCTTTATCGGGATGGCTGCATCCATTAAAATATCTACACTTTTAACAGGTATAGCTATCGGATTAGTACTATTGATTGTGCTTTCTTACTTAATATTAAAAGTTGGATTGAAGATTCCAATGCGCCCATTTTTCCTAGTATCCAGTATTCTAATGTTTTACCTATGCTTCAAATTTGCAGGTATGGGCATTCACGGGCTTCAACTTGCTGGATTATTACCAGCTACACAAGCTCCAATCCCTACTATAGATTTCTTTGCGATTTATTCAACATGGGAAGGTGTAATTCCACAAATCATTCTACTTATAGTGGCAATTGTCGCAATGATATTGAATAAAAAAAAGGATAGAATAACAAAATTACAACAGACAAATCAGGAGGAATCAAAACATGCGATCTAAAAAACTTATAGTACCAATCATCTTAGCGATGTCCTTAACATTAGCAGCGTGCGGAACAAATGAAGAAACAAAGAAAGAAGCTCCAAAAACAACAGAAGAATCATCGAATTCAAAAGCAGTTTCAATAACTGACGGTGCACAAGACATGAAACAAGTACTGGCTGATTTGAAAACGCAACTTACGGAAAAAGATGCTACGAAAGTAAAAGATAGTGGAGAGAAGTTAGAGGAGAAATGGCAAGTATTTGAGGACTTAGTAAAAGAGAAAAGTCCAGATTTATATGAAAAGGTAGAAACGCCACTTCATACAATTGAAGCAGGAGCTAAGGTTGAACCACTTGATGCAAAAACGCTAGACAAAGCAGCAACAGAGTTAGACGGTATGTTAACAGAAGTACAAAATTTAAAATAAAAATATTGACAAAGAGTGCTTTTTCTATGATTAATATAGATTAGAGCGCTCCTTTTTTGTTTTTTATAAAATCTATATAGCTTTAACCATTTATAATATGTACTATCCTTACTGGTGGGTTGATGGTTCGCTCATATCCAATTACATGTCACATCGTATCATTTTGAATATCTCTTGAAATTTTTTCAATTCTATTAATGTGAATAATTGACGATCACCGTGTATTTCCATAACTTCAAGAATAGTTCCATCAAGATATCTTAGAAAAGCTAATTACATAATGGAGGATGGCTTGTTTTAAGAAGGAATTGTTTCTATTGTGTTTTTGCTTCAGTATCACTTTCTAGACGAAAAGAAAAAGGTAAGAAAGAGTATGGCTATTTTTTTCTTTATTAAGTCTCCTTTTAGCCATGATTATATTTGTCTTTACTTTGCGTAAACTAGAGCTCTTCGCACGATAAGAAATGAGTGGGTTAATAAGTAACCTCTCTCCTCAAGATACTGTACAACGGGCGAAATAATGCCCCGTAGATTCAAATACAATCGGAGGTTTGATCCCCGTTATCCATGACCATGCAACTCTTATGTGGAATCCAAAACAATCTAATTTCACTATCTATTTAGAAGATGATACAGCATATGAACTTTCCCTTAAGCAAGTGTCAGGCATTGTAAGATAGTTCTAAATAACACATTGAGAAGTTGCATACTGTACCTTCTGTTTTATGCCTTCATGCCTTTCTAAAACTTCTTAAAAAATGTGTGTATAAAGTTATACAATTTTTTAATCTTACATGTAGTCCAGTTTATTTGAAAAATATTTTAAAATTGTAGCTTTGTAAAAAAGATTGATCATTTATAATAAAGACTGATTTTTTCTTGTTCAGCAAACGGGCCATATTGTGGAAGAAGGAATTTGAAATTCACATACAGAATTATTTGATGTAAAGAAAAGGGGGGAGAGGAATTGAACCATGATTTTTATCGCTCATTATTTCCTATATTAGCTACGCACACACATCTAGCTAGTTGCTCCCAAGGTGCCTTGGCAAAGTCCGTTTCAAAAGCTATTGAGGATTATCAAAATAGCCTACTTCTCTCAGGAAGTAATTGGAATGAAGCGATAAGTAAAGTGGAGGAGACAAGGGTGAAATTTGCTGAACTTATTGGAGCCGAAACAGATGAAGTTGCTGTATTATGTTCTGTTTCTAATGCTATTTCTGCTATTGCAACTTCCCTTCCTATTCAGCAAAAGAAAAATAAAATCATGTTTACGGAAATAGATTTTCCAACTGTTGGTCATATATGGTTTGCGCAAGAACCGTTTAAGGATAATATTTCAATAATTTGTTCTTCCAATGGGGAAATACCTCTGGAACAATATGAAAAAGAAATAACAACTGATACGCTGATGACATGTATTCCCCATGTGAATTATTACAATGGATATAAGCAAAACGTTAGAGAGATCGCTGATATTGTGCATAGAAAAGGCTCGCTTTTGTTCGTCGATGCTTACCAATCAGCAGGACATATTCCGATTGATGTAAAAGAGATGGATATTGATATATTAGCAACGGGAACTCGTAAATACATGTTAGGAATTCCCGGCGTAGCGTTTTTGTATATAAAAAAAGAACTAGCAGAGCAATTAAAACCAAGAGTTACTGGGTGGCTGGGACAAGAACAAGCATCTTCATTTGACATTTATAATCCTGTCTTTGCAATGGGGGCTCGTCGATTTGAAACAGGTACGCCTTCTTTTATAAGTATTTACGCGGCTTATGAGGCACTAAAATTGCTCCTTGAGGTTGGGATAAGTAATATTGAAACCCATTTAAAAGAACTAACCCAATTCACCGTATATTATGGACAAGAAAAAGGATTACATCTCACTGGACCATTTTCTACTGATAATAGGACGAGTCTGATGTCTTTCCAAGTTGAAAATGCATCAAAAGTGGAAGCGATGTTAAGAGACAAAAAAATTATTGTTTCTGCAAGAAAAGATGTAATAAGAATTGCCCCTCATTTCTATAACATTAAGGATGAAATAAAATGTGCAATAGATGAGCTTGTAATCATAACAAATAGGGATTAAGCAAATATTTACTCAAACAAACCTAAATTGAGGATTGTTTTGTTATTCTGTTTTGGATTTGAGTCAATATTTTGGACACAAAAAAGTTAAATCTTAAGCTGTATTTCTAATTTGATCTTCAATGGCTTGTGGGGTTTTATATCCTAGGCTGCTGTGAATTCTTTTTCTGTTATACCAACCTTCAATAAATTGGAACATTGCTAATTTTGCTGTTTGGTAGTCTAGATACTGTACGTGGTTGACTTCTTCCTTCTTTAATATCGCATGAAAGGATTCAATACAGGCATTATCGTACGGGCAACCTTTCTGGCTAAAGGATTGCTTAATATGATGGTTTTGGATATGTTGAGTAAACTCACTACTTGTATATTGTGAGCCAAGATCCGTATGAAGAACTAAGCCCTCCGAGGGCTTTTGTGATAAGTGTGCGTTATTGAAAGCTTTTATGACCAGTTCTGTCGTCATTGAACGTGAAAAGGAATACCCTACTATTTTCTTAGAATGAAGATCCAATACAGAAGCTAAATAACACCATCCGTCTTTTAACGTGTGGATATACGTAATGTCAGCTACCCATTTCTCATTAATGGTCTGGGTGGTAAAGTCTCGTTTAAGCAAATTGTCTAACTGAATAACCTTTTCTTTAGATGGATAAGGACGGTATTTTTTCTTAGTAATAGAACGAATTCTTGCCTTGCTCATTAAACGTTGAACACGCTTAAGACTGAGGGAAAACCCTTTGGTTAATAAGCTTTCATGAATCTTTGGAGCCCCATACCTTCCCTTGCTTTCCAGGTAAATGAGATGAATTTCCTTCGTGAGTTCTTGGTTTTCCTGTTCACGATTCGATACGACTAATTGAAGGGACTGATAATGGCTGCTTCTTGGGATTTCTAGTATTTCACACATCTTCTGTATGGGATATTGTTTCTTGTGTTCCTCAATAAATTCGGTAAGATCTGTCTCGGTTACTTTTTCGCGAATATGGCCATAGCCTTTTTTAAGATTTCAACTTCTTGCTTTAACCGAAGGTTTTCCTTCTGTATGGCGGCTAATTCCTTTGGAGTCATGGACTCTTCTCCTAAACCGATTGGAGTAAATTCTTTAACCCATTTATAAATGGTTACGTCTGATACGCCATATTCGCTGCTTAATTCTTTGACCGAATTACCCGAGTGATAAAGATCTACAATAGTCTTCTTGAATTCATTATTATATTTTTTAGCTGTATTCTTACGTTCCAAGACGGACACATCCTCTCAAAAATCATTGTAAGGACTTAACTAAAATGTGTCCATGAAACTATACTAACTCCAGTTTAAAGGCGCGATTGTTGAGAAAAACGGGTAGAAAATGAACAAACCTTTTTATAAAACCGATACTTAAATCTGCTGAATATGAATCCATTTTGATCAATCTTTTTTCAAAATGGATTCTTTTTATGTTGAATAAGATAGTAGTTTAGTTATATAGATTATAAATACGCATAACGCTATAATTTTCAGAGTATTAAAAAAATATCAAGAAGAGGATTATAATGAAACAAAAATTGTTGGTATTTCTTTCATTTTTGGCGTTAACCACAATGTCATTTTCTATTCCCAATGTAGAGGCTGCAAGTTATAACGGGAAGAGTCCAGTTTCTACTGGTTGTCAAAATGATGCCTACAAGGCAGTTTCTACGAGTGTGAAGAAGGATAATGGAACCATTGTTGGAACAATTCAGTTAAAATATAGTCCATCCTGTAAGTCTGCTTGGGCGAAAACTACATTTAATTCTGCCTTGCCATCCGGTTATACAGGGAATGCCTTTATTCACCAGTTTAATTCCGATCATTCGATAAAGCTCCGATCATATGATTGTAATAGTTCTGGAGGAAATGGAAAAGTACTTTCCGGACAAAAATCATGTTATACCCCCATGGTTGATGATCCAGTGGGAAATTATGCGAAAGCAGAAGGATATCGATCAACAAGCTCGAATCCTTTTGAAGCTTATGGTATTACTGGATACTATTAATAGGGGTCCTGCCGACAAAACACGAATACGCTAAGACAATTTGGGAATAAAAAGCCCTGAATTTTCTACACTAAGTAGAAGATTCAGGGCTTTGTTTGAAAAAACTTATCTTATTGTTGATCACAATGGCGTTCAACAAGTACTCAAAGACAACTCCGTCTTTCAAAGGACGATAAATTGCGTGAACGGATAAAACAGATTAACATAAAGCACAAGGAATATGGTTATCCTCGCATGACAATTGCCTTATGAGAGAATGGCTTTTTAGTGAACCACAAAAAAGTATATAGACTTATGCGAGAGCTTCAAATTTATTCGATCATTCGTAAAAAGCGACGCTTTTTCAAAGGAAAACCCTCGAAGATTTTCCCAAATGTATATTAGAAAGACAATTCCAAAACCGCAAATAAAATGAGGTACTTGTTACAGACATCACCTACTTGCCATTCAAAGATAATTTTCTCTATTAATCGGTGGTCCAAGACATTTACAATAATGCTTGGAAACTCTCACAAAGCAATGATTTACAACTTGTTCTAGAAACACTTGATTTAGCCACACAAAAAAGAGATGTGTACGGAACCATCATCCACTCAGGTCAAGGATTCCCATACACATCTCATGTTTTATCATCGCACGCTTCAACAGATAGGTGCCATCGGCAGCCACTCTCGCAAAGGAAACTGCCATGAAAACGCTTGTGTCGAATCAATCTTCTCTCATTTTAAATATGAAATGTTTTATCTCAATCATTTTCAAACAGATGAGAACTGAATCAAGCAATTGAAACATATATCTATCGTTATAATTACAAACGGTTCCAAAACCGACTTAACCATCAAGCTCCGATTGAATATCGAACCTCGATGGTTGCCTAGTCTTTTTTTAGCTGTCTACTTGACTGGGGTAAGTCCATGTCAACAATAATCTTTAACAAAGCCAATGAAGTAAAGCACGAGTTGAAATGATAATGATTATTGATTTATGAGGTAGAATATTATCTATGCTTATTTTTATTAATCAATTTCAATTAGTATTTCATCTATAATTTCTGCTAATAATTCAACGCTCCTATTTTCTTCGTTCATTGTATTTTCTACCCCTCCAATTTGAAGAAGGAGTGAGTTCGCAAATAAGTCATGATTATAAAAGTTTTGTTTATAAGGATTTTTTGTTTGTGATTTTTTCAGTAAGACTCCTCTAGAAAGTCCAGGATATTTCTTTTCTAATTTTTGATGAAAGAGATTTGCGATTTTTCGGTTTTCTTTAAAATTAGGACTGTTTTCCGAGACAACAAATGACACACTGGCTACATCTTTTCCATCTATTCTAATGGTTGTAGCATCTTTTAGTTGAGTATCTCTGTGAATATCTATAATTAATTTTAAATTCTTATTTTTTTCTAGAACGGTTTGCACTTCTTTCCCTGAAATATCGTATATTTTAGAGTAATCCAAATTTCGATTTCGAAGTTTTTGTTCAAAATCCGTGGTGCTATGCAATACATTAATATTTTTTTTCTTCAATGCACTAGTTAGTTCTGCACCTACCACCGTAATATTTTTATTCTTATCATATGCTTCATCTAAGTTTTTATTTTCAAGTAACGGCGTAAAGGATTCCGTGTTATGGGTGTGGTAAATAAATACAGAAGGATTTTTATTTGAAGCAGTCATGCTTTCCTCATTATTTTTAGGAATGGCAGACATTACAGTATGATAAGACTTTACAATGTGCTGATTTCCTCCTAAAAGGAAAGCCCAAGCAGTTATTGCCACTGTAGCAATAACTACAGACCAATAATAAGAAAGTTTCTTTATTTTACTTACTTTGCTTATACGGTTAGCTTTTTTAATTAATAGGAGTCTTGTATCATTTACAAATTCTCTTCTTGGATTTAAATCGAAAGAGTGTTTTATCTCTTCAAAAATTTCATTATCATTTTGCATTCTCGAAAACCTCCTCTATTGAAACATTAAGTTTCTTTCTTAATACTTTTAAGGCTCTATGGTAATCGACTTTGACTTTTGCTTCGTTACATTGCAATATTGTTGCGGTTTCCTTAATCGAAAATTCATTTATTCCCCTTAGAATGACAATACTTCGATAAGTAGGTTTTAATGACTGTATAGCCTGTTGCAATATTTTTGTACGTTCATTATCTTGTAGAATCTCATCAGGGATTTTCCTATTTGAAACAAGTTGTTTAAAAAAGCTATCTTTAAATACAGAGTAAAATCTTTTTTTTCTGTGGTAGTCAATTGCAGCGTGTTTGGCTATGGAAAGAATCCACGTTTTTAATGTACATTGCTTGTTAAATTTAGATTGAGATTGTAGTAACCGTATAAAAACATCTTGGGTTAAATCTTCAGCTTCGTTTTGGTTCCCAGTAAAACAAATTAAGAACTTATAAACATCTCGATAATACTTGTTATAGATTATCTCGATACTCTCATCTAAATTATCTTTATCAAGCAAAAATATCCCTCCTTTTTTGTGTTCAATTATTAATCGAATAAGAATCCAAAAAGTTACAATATTTAAAAATAAAAAAGATATTAATTTAAAATAATTTAGAATTAATCGTAAATAATTGCATAGAGCTGAATTATTTCGGGGGAATAAATTTACTAGTAACAAACCATTCCATAACTTTTATGAACTCCCCCAGTATGATAGCTATATCTCTCGAATGCCCACTTATTCGCAGGATTTCAAAACCCTTGAAAATACATTAACGATCAAAAGCAATGAGCTTAGATTATTTTGACTTCGTGGAGACATAGTTAAATAAAGTAGTAATAGATAAATCCGTATTTTACCATTTATTGCGCGTAATCTCCACGCCGCCCCTGGAGGTTTTTCCCTCCAATTTCTCAACGGGGCATAAAAAAATATGTCCTTTCATTCCTTCGTCATGCCTGTCCAAGGGTGTTTTCTTATTCGTAAGATTTTTAAAGATGCACGGAGTACCAGATTTATCCGTTAGGTTAGTGTGACTGCCTCCTAGTTAATTAGAACTATGTAACATTAAAATTCATACTACCTTCCATTATTTGATTGCAAGGATAGTAAGGAGTTGTTGTTTAATTGAATGTTAAAAATATAAGTACATCCATTTCTGAAGATATTATTATTACTAATTTGACAGGTTTCATAACCCTTGTTGATGTAAACACCTGGTTTAATTCATTTGAGAAAACGTGCTATTCATTTATTAGACAAGGAAAAAAGTATAAGTTGTTAGTTAATCGTAAAGGTTATACTCCAGAACATTTTTCTGTACAAAAAATGTGGAAAGACAAATTGTTCTCTAATAATTTATTAGAGAACACCATTGCAGTCGCTTTTTTATTAGAAGAAGGGGATATTCTAATTCACCTTGAACAGTCTAATACCAAAGACAATGCAATGTTCTCAAGTAATTATGACCAATTAATTGACTGGCTTACTAAATATAAATAACGGATTTCTACTCCTAAGTTGCTGAAAGGTAACTTTTTTTAATGAACAGTTTTTGTCAACTCTACAAGCCTTATAGAACAAACGGGTTGCTTCACTTCATTAGGGAGGGCTGCTAGCGCAACATTTTTCTTATGGCGCTAACGGCGCAGGATGGTTCCATAATAATTGTTATAAACCCTTAACTATCTATAACAATAGGGACTTATATAAGTAAAAGGGAATGCTTTATCGTTTTTAAAACTAACAATTGGTAATATAAGGTGCGATTTATTCATAACCTATTTAAAATGATTTATTTTTTTTAGGAGGAATAATGAATAAATTCCAACCATTAATGTGGGTAGTTCTAACAATATTTATTGTAGTATTAGTAGTACCTTCTATTTTAGTAGCTTCATTTTCAAACAATACAAAACAGAATATTCATGCATCTACAAAACAGAATATTGTTGCTTCAACTGACATTAAAGAAAGCAAAAATGATAAAAATTCGACTGAACCATCCATCGACGTGTCAGTCTATAGGACAAACACTAAAGAGATTGAAAAGATCCCTTTAGAAGAATATGTAGTAGGTGTTGTTGCTTCAGAAATGTCAGTTACTTTTGAATTAGAGGCATTAAAGGCTCAATCTTTAGCAGCTAGAACATTTTTAGTTAAACAAATGCTTTCTAATTCTAAAATTAATTTACCAGACGGTACTGATATAACTGATAATATTCAATACCATCAAGTCTATAAAAATAAAAAAGAACTAGCTAATCAATGGGGAGAAAATTATAAATCAAATATCTCTAAAATTCAGAAAGCAGTTGACGCTACAAAAGGTCAGATTTTAACCTATGATGAGAAACCAATCGATGCTTCTTTCTTTTCGACCAGTAATGGATATACGGAGAATTCTGAGGATTATTGGGGTAATAAAACGCCATATCTAAAAAGCGTTGAAAGTCATTGGGACATAAAATCTCCTAAGTTCCAAGACCAAACAACAATTCAAGTATCTAAATTTGAAGAGTTGCTGGGAATTAAATTGAATAATGATGTTAATATCGGCAAGGTTATCTCAAAATCCAAAGGAAATCGTATAAAATATTTTGAAATAAACGGTAAGAAATATAGTGGAAAGACGATTAGAGATAAGCTAAAACTTAATTCTTCCGATTTCACATTTAAAAGAGAAGGTAATGAGGTAATTATTAATACTAAGGGAAATGGTCACGGAGTAGGTATGAGTCAATATGGTGCTAACGGATTGGCACAAGAGGGTAAAAATTATAAGGATATTGTAAATTATTATTATCAAAATGTAACCATTTCTTCAGTTGAACCCTTTATAAACAAAATGTATGTAAAAAAATAAAATTACCTCTTACTAACAGTTTGTAATTCCTTATAAAACTAAATAGATTAGAGAAATGTTTGTTCTTCAACTAACAGGTGCAATAGTTTTTTTTGGAGCTGTGACGTTTAGCTCTTAGCACGGGCCACGTGTACGTGTTGGGCAATATCCACACCAACAACTAGATGTTGATCCGAAATTCTTTCAATTAGTTGATTTTGTTTGTTTTGCATTTTAAAATTCATAGTAGGGCTTCCTCCTTAAGATTTTGAGTTAGATTGGACTCTATACTCATATCTTATTGGGGGGTCTATTTTTTTCAAACCTGATATTTAACGATCTACAGGAATGCTAACAGGAGCGTTAGTTGATTAAGGAACACAAAAATGATCAATCCTTTTTATAACAGAATAATCCAATAAGGGCATGTTTTGATTAATCTTTTTTCAAAATATGTCTTTTCTACTTTTTCTTGCATTTATTTGAGCAAACTTTGTTTCAAAGCTACATTGAGGAAGATTTGCTTAATTGACAAAAGTAAATAGCCCTTTTTTATTGCATTTCAAGCAGTGTCTAGATGCGATTAAACGCTGATAAATTTAAGGATGTTTAAAAAGATGCATAAACGAGATTAGAAACCCCTTTGGACGCAAAGAGGTTTGATTTTTAATGGATTCCTTAAAGAGGTATTTTGTGAACTAAAAATGAATAGTATATCATGATCAAAATTATAAGCTTTGTTACCAATCTTTCAGGATAAATCTTTGAAAATAAAGGAGGAGGGAATGAAATGAAAATTATAGAACACAACAAAGATAATTGGGATAAAAAAGTACAACAGAAAAATCAATGGACAATCCCTGTTAGTAGTGAAGAAATAAGTAAAGCGAAAGAGGGAAACTGGAGTATCATTGTTACCACGACAAAAAAAGTTCCCAAAGAGTGGTTTCCTAACCTTGAAGGGAAACATGTGCTGTGTCTAGCTTCTGGAGGTGGGCAACAAGGACCCATACTAGCTGCAGCTGGTGCAAAAGTGACAGTATTAGATTTTTCAAAAAAACAATTGGAACAAGACCACTTAGTTGCAGAACGAGATAATCTAAAGATTGATACGATTATGGGTTTCATGACAGATTTAAGCATGTTTGATACAGAAATATTTGATGTTATTGTTCATCCTGTATCAAACCTTTTTATTCCAGATATTCAGCCTGTATGGAAAGAGGCATGGCGCATACTTAAATTTGGTGGAACAATGATTAGTGGTTTTATGAACCCTATATTTTATTTATTTGATTGGGAATTGCAAGAGGAAGGGATACTACAAGTAAAGCATTCACTCCCTTATTCAGAGTTAGATTATTCATCAGAAGAAGAAATAGTGAAAAACAACCATGCAATTGAATTTGGTCATACATTAGAGCAACAAATCCAAGGTCAAATTAAGGCTGGATTTATGATTGCTGGATTTTATGAAGATACATTTGGTGGGGAAAGATTATTAGATAAATATAGTGCTAGTTGTATTGCTACAAAAGCAGTAAAAGTAAAATAACGAAAAAACAGATTGCTACTTAAGTTATATTTAGTTACTACCGATAAGTGGCAGCTGACGAACTTCCGAATGTACAGGTCTACACGCACGATACATAGAAATGTGTATATCACCAAATATGAGGTCAGCGGTGGATGAGTAAGAATAGCTAATATGAAAATCCATGATATGTTATAGGCGTATGATGACTAACAGGCTTAGAGGAAAGCCCCTAAGTTCTTTGTAAGCAGCGTGGAGGCCTTGCTTCCTTAGAAGCGTTGAAAAGGAAAACACTAGCGAAGCTACTGTATAACTTATCATTATATCAGTGAAAGTGGTGGCACAGTACCGTTGAAGTGTCTAATTAGCATGGAGGGATAGCCACTAGACTAATGAAGATTCATTTAATCATGCAAGGCAATTCTTTATCGATTGATAAGGTTCTCGTATGACTAAAAGAGGTTCAACTCCCAAGGGAGTCACCGACTTATTAATACGAAAGAAATGAGACACAGTGAGTATTTGCTGCTCAAAAGTGTTAATGGTCAAATAGAATTGGATTAGTTGGCCGTATGCGGTGAAAGCCGCACGTACTGGTGTGAACAGGGGGAAAAGGGAGCGATAACGTCAAACCCTTACCTATCTGTATGAAGATCGGAGCAGTCTTTAATGCAGATTTTCTTTATTACATACTATCGGGACAGTTGTGGTTTTTCAGTTATTAATAATTAAGAACATTATTATTAATTAATAAAAACTTTTTATCATTGGGAGATATTATGAAAAGAATACCGTTTTATAGTTTCTGGTTTGCTAAGGCAAGCATAGCCTTAGCTGATGTCATTTACATTATGGTTATTACCACATTTATATATCAAAAAACTGATTCTGCATTAATTGCTTCATTATTTCCTTTATTCAAAGCCTTGGCTAATATAATCGCTGGTCTAACATCACCATTAATATATAAAAAGTTCACTTTTTCTAAATTAATGGTGAGCCTTCAGGGTTTAAAGGCAATAATACTTACTCTCTTACTCTTTGGTTTCTTGCCTATTACTACTCATATTTATGTTCTGTTATTTATAATTTTAGTAATATCTTTTATGGAAGGATGGGGAAACCCGTTACTTAATTCTGTAACACCTAAAATTGTACCGAAAGAAAATCTTGTGAAAGCAAACAGTTCTATATCCATCACAACTCAATCTGTTCAAATAGCTGGGTATAGCTTTACTGGTTTTGCCGTAATAAATTGGGGGCATAATCCAACTTTGGCTTTTAATGCAGTGTTGCTTTGGGTTTCCGTATTATGTTTATATACTACTTCACAATATTTAATTGATATCGTTGAAGTTCAAACGGAAAAGCAATCCAAATGGGCACTAATGAAAGAAGGCTGGGGTATCTTATGGTCTAATCAAACTCTTAGAATGGTTACTTTAATGGATGTTATTGAGGGAATGGCAGGTTCCGTTTGGATTGGAGCAATAACATTGGTGTATGTAAAAGAAGCCTTAAACCAAGGGGAGCAATGGTGGGGTTTTATTAATGCAAGTTATTATATTGGTGCTATTTTTGGGGGGATAATCACCTTGTTCATAGCTAAAACAATTCAGAAGCACTTGATATTTAGTATGGCGATTGGTTCGTTATTATTTAGTATTTTCACGTTAATTTATGGGCTGACGAGTATTCCTATATTGGCTCTTCTGCTTTGTGTTGCAATGGGCCCAGCCTACCAAATAAGAGATGTAGCTCAACAAACTGCATTTCAAATAAATATTCAAACCGAACATTTACCTAAAGTGTATGCATCCCAAGGTATCCTATTATCAACTGTTACAGGTTTATCCATTTTTCTAATGGGTTTCATTGCTGAATTTGTTGGAGTACGAGCTGTATATATATTCGGTTCAATCCTGATCTTTATTTCTGCTATATTATCTTTTACTTTAGTTAATGCAAACAAGAAAAAATTTTCTACTGTTGATTTTAAATCATAATAAAATGAAGATCGGGTGCACAATGCCAATGGAACTTTTTGAAGAAATGTCCAAAGCAATGATTCAAGATTAACACAATGTGTTTTTGCATTAATAGGTCCTTTTCTTATGGCACTAAACCAGCTAATAGTTAGTCAACATTTATCAATGAAAACTTAAAATATTTCATACTATACTAAATTTGTGTTTGCCAAATAACCTTCCAATGAACTGTATTTGGAAAGTTTTATGCTGTGTTTTTATACTTTTAAACTAGGTTAGAACTTGGAATGTCAAGTTGTTTTGTAATAGTGCATAAATCCATTGTAGAAGCTTATTGGCACATGCTATCACAGCTACTTTAAAGGGCTTTCCTTCTTCACGTTTCTTATCATAGAACTCTCGTAATCTCTTGTTCCGAGGGATGATATCATCTGTCGTTTTCTTCTTGCGACAATCACGAATGGCACAACGTATAAGGAGGTCGTAGTCTACCAGAACCTCTTTTGGTAATCCGATTTACTGTGCCTTAAAATTTACCTGATTCAAATATACTTGGCTCAATTCCGGCAAATGTCACTAGTTTTTTAGGGTGATTAGACCGATCAATCTCTCCATTTTCAGAAATAACCGATGCAGCGATTTTTTCACTGACTGAAGCAGCCATAAGTTTCGATGCCTGTGTATTCGTCCACTTTCTAGAACGACTTGGACAAAGTTAATCCTATTTGCTACAGTTTCTTCATCGACTGCTAATATGTCTTCAGAAGTAGTGAATTCTAATAGGGTAAGCAAGAAACAACCGAATACAAATCTCCAAAAACCCCTCTATATTCAGGAACATAATATTGCCGGTAACCCCTAATCCTACTTGCAGTATCATAGCTTCGCTTGTTATACGAGATCTTGGTCCCAGCCAGCCAAATCATGTTTAAGCAAGTAGGGGGGCGAACTGTTTAGTTGACGGGGTCCAAGCCTCAGGGGCAGGAACGTTCTACCCCGGCTACGGTTATCATAAATCGATATAAAGAATGGTTAACCAGAAATATCTGGCTGACATAATAATACGATCGGGACAGGATAGTCTATTTAGATGTATAATATTGGATATGCTTGAGGGGTGATTTGATGTTAATAAGAGAGGTAAAATCTGAGGATGCTGAAAGGTTCGATTGGCTAATGAAGCAAGTTGAAAATGAGGCTGATTTTATGCTTATGGATCCAGGAGAAAGAAAAGGTTCTCCTGAACAACAACGTAAATGGTTGGAACGAATGGGTAAAGAGAGTAATTCAACGGTACTTGTTGCAGAACAAGAAGGTGGACAGTTAGTAGGTTATTTAGCAGTAATTGGAGGAGATACAAAAAGAACAAAACACTCAGCCTACCTTGTTATAGGTATTTTGAAAGAATACACAGGGCGTGGTATAGGAACAAAACTATTTCAGAGGTTAGAAGAATGGGCAATAACTCATAATATCTTACGGTTAGAACTTACAGTGGTCATTCAAAATGAAGCAGGAGTATCTCTATATAAGAAAATGGGATTTGAGATAGAAGGAATAAAAAGAAACTCACTAGTGATAGATAACAATCTTTTTGACCAGTATTTTATGTCCAGGTTATTATAAGGTCCTGTTAAAACTACTGGTGCGTTAGCTTAAAATCGGAGCTGTCTTTAAGGCAGCTTTTTTTTAGTGTGCCAGGCATGGCAACTATCTAGGTGGTGAAAGTCCACTGTGGGGGTACACATCGACCAACCACTAAGGAAGCGCAAGGTACTTATCGT